>NZ_JBSPFA010000010.1:0-91357 GCF_053848885.1 Amedibacillus sp. YH-ame10 | reverse complement strand
AAAAAGAAAATGACAAGATTATAATAAAGGATTCTTTGGACTTTTCTATATTCGAACATAATACACAAAGACAAGGCAAAGCATCTACATCAAATTATATAAAAGGATTCATGGCAAGACATTAAAAGACTGCTCGCTACGCTCACAGCCTTTTAATATAAGATTTAATTTTATATGGTAATAATTCCACACTTACTTGACACTAACGGATTCTCGTTTAGAACAAACCTACGGAAAAAGCTATCCATTGGCATGTTAACTCGCGCGTTGCTCTCTTGTAAAAGCAACATAATCTATCTCGCAACAAAACACTTGCGCACTGCTTCTCGTCACCACGTATACACCTCACTGTGAAGTGTGGGTATTCTGTATTTAAGTTTGCGATATCCACTTCCGTTTTAAGTTAGTGTCTTTAGCCACGTTAAGAGAGCGCACAGTTACCATATAATGCATAACCACCAGTAGGGAATAATTCTTTTAAAGGTTCTGTAGAGTTCGCAAATTCATTTACATTCGCTAACCAGTGTGTCCAGTTTCCATCAGGAATTACTGCAGGCCCTAAATCAAATGGTACCCATAAGAAATGATGAAGACCTGTCGGCATTGTTAACTTTTCAATAAATGTAAACAAGAATACGCCAGCTCCCCAAAATGTAAGCATAGCTTGAATAAAATAATTAAATGTAATATAAATCACAAAGGACTCCATCGCAGCCCTTCCACCTTGCTTATTAGCTAAACCAAGTGGTAATGAAATTGCATATAGCAATGGCAACTGATTGAAGATTGCATATCCTCCATCATATAGCATTGACCAGAACTGATACCATATTGTCGTACTTTCCGCAATACTTCCCATAATATTAACATTCATGAAAATAGAAGATAGACCAATGATAATCCCTGCGAAAGGCATTAACATAACTGGTGCCATCATGGCTCCCCCAAAACGTTGTAATTTTTGAACCATTTTATTTCCTCCTCTTTATTTTTTGATGCTGTGTTATAAGCGCTTTCAACACCTGCTATTTTTATACCATATACGTATATAAAAGAATAGCATTTACATGATTTATGGTATATATGCTCTAACAACGTAACTTTTTCTTTTTTGCGGTAAAAATTCCAAATGCATAGAAACAAAAAAAAGAAGCGAATTTCTTTCGCCTCTTCGTTACATTATTTTGTTTTGTTGATGATATCTGTAAAGCTATCAGCTTTTAAGCTAGCTCCACCGATTAATGCACCATCGATGTCTGGACATGCCATGTATTCAACGATGTTTTCTGGTTTAACAGATCCACCATATTGTACACGAACGCTGTTAGCAGCTTCATCACCATACATAACTTTAACTTGGTCACGTACGATTGCACAACATTTTTGAGCATCTTCTTTTGTAGCTGATTTACCAGTACCGATTGCCCAGATTGGTTCATAAGCAATTACCATGTTTGCCACACATTTAGGGCAAAGGTCAGCTAAGCTTCCTGTTAACTGTGTACGGATAACTTTTTCAGTTTCTCCAGCATCGTATTGAGCTTCTGTTTCACCAATACAAAGGATTGGAGTAATATCTGCATCAATTAAGCGTTTTGCTTTTTTGTTTACTGTTTCATCAGTATCCCCGAACATTTCACGACGTTCAGAGTGTCCAATGATACAATATTTTAAACCGATTTCTTGAAGCATTGGTACACTTACTTCACCAGTAAATGCTCCATTGTCTTCGAAGTGGCAGTTTTCAGATGCGATTACTAAGTTTTTAGCGTTTTTAATAGATTCGTTTAATGCTAAGAAAGATGTTCCTACACCGAATGTAGCATTGTCGTGGCAAATAGGATCTACTGCTTTGATAAATTCAACTGCTTCAGCAATTGTTTTATTCATTTTCCAGTTTCCTATGATAATTGGTTTTCTCATGATTTTTCTCCTGTTTTCTATTTTTTATTTGTCTGCGATTACTGCGATACCAGGTAATTCTTTACCTTCCATATATTCTAGAGAAGCCCCTCCACCTGTAGAGATGTGAGAGAATTTTTCTGCGAATCCTAATTGGATAGCTGCAGCAGCAGAGTCTCCACCACCGATTACTGTAGTAGCACCAGGTAACTGTGAGATTGCTGTACAAACTTCTAATGTACCAGTTGCGAAAGGTTTCATTTCGAATACACCCATAGGTCCATTCCATACAACTGTTTTTGCTCCAGCAAGAGCATCTTTATATAATTCGATAGATTTAGGTCCAATGTCTAATCCCATGTAATCAGCAGGAATGCTTTCATTGTCTGCAATTACAGTATTTGCATCTTCAGCAAATGCATCAGCACAAATGTGATCCACTGGTAAAATCAATTTTCCGTTTGCTTTTTCTAAGTATTCTTTTGCAAGTTCAACCTTGTCTTCTTCAACAAGAGACTTTCCAACGCTAAGACCTTGTGCTTTTAAGAATGTATAAGCCATTCCTCCACCGATCAATACTTTATCAGCTTTTTTCAACAAGTTGTCTACAACAGCGATTTTATCAGAAACTTTTGCTCCACCGATGATTGCCACAAATGGACGAACAGGTGTATCAACAGCAGCTCCTAACATTTTAACTTCTTTTTCCACTAAGAAACCTAATGCATTAGGTAAAATAGAAGGAATTCCTGCAGTAGAAGCATGTGCACGGTGTACACTTCCGAAAGCGTCTTCTACGAACATATCTCCAAGAATAGCCCAGTATTTAGCAAGTTCAGCATCATTTTTGCTTTCTCCAGCTTCATAACGAGTGTTCTGCATAACAACGATTTCTCCATCGTTTAATGCAGCTACAGCATCTTCTAATTCTTTTCCACGAGTAACAGAAACGAATGTTACCTTAGTATCTACTAATTCGCTTAAACGATCAGCTACACAGTGCAAATCATTTTTCGCTTTGTCTTCTTCAGTTTTAACTTTTCCTAAGTGAGACATCAAAATGACTTTCGCATTATTTTCTACTAAGTATTTGATTGTAGGTAATGCTTGAATGATACGGTTGTCATTAGTGATTTTCCCATCTTTTCTAGGAACGTTGAAGTCACAGCGTACGATAACACGTTTTCCTGCAACATCTAAATCTTTTACAGTTCTTTTTGCCATTATAAAATCCTCCTTATGCTAGCGCATTTATTATACCACTATCTGCCTTTTTCTGTAAAAGGATTTTTGTGATTTTGCGAAAATAATCACAATTTCTTTACAAAAGTTGAAAATGACAGCAAATCCGGCATATTTCCACCATAAAATGCGCGTTTAGAAACGTTCGTATCTCATACAAATTATACAAAAAAAAGAAAAGTGCATTTACACTTTTCCAAACTTATCCTTATGACCTACAGCGCACAAACTTTCTTTAAACTGTTCAAAATCTTCCTTTTTTAATCTTTGACTTATTGTCTTTTTTCCCCTCACATATACCGTCACTCTATTTTTTACACTACAATCACACTCAATCTCACGAAGTTCACTATAAGGTATCCAACATTTTCTGAAATAAAGTTGGTTATCTTCTACGATAATCATTACATAATCATGATAAATAAGTGAGGTATTAGAAAGTAGAATGATAAGAATCAAATCCATAATGTCATATGTTCTTTCAGCGATCGTATTAATTACATATAGTAAACCAAGAATGGACATACATAATGCAATCGTTTCAAGCTTTATTGGTGGTTTTTTGAGTATGTTTCCCTTACTAACACGACATGCGCGCATATCTCGACAAAGAGCCTTCAATAAGAAACCATTAAATACTATATAAATACCAAGAATCAACAATTCAAGCCAGTTAGACAAAGGTTTCCATGAGACTAAAAGGATAAACGCTATTAACAAAAGAATTATAAATATCCCTCTTAGTACAAATAATGTTTGATACGTTTTCATCGTAAATTGCTTCATATCATGACCTCCTTCTTAATGTAATCTTTTGAATCGCATTTTTTCATTTAATTCATGTCTTGTTCGATAACAGTACTTTCCATATATAGAGAAGATTGGTAGAACTACAAACATAATGGGAATCAAAAGAAATAAACTCGTTGGTTGATAGAAAGATAGAAAATCTAGTGGTAGTTCTCCACGAACAATACATGCAATAAATATACAAATATAAATTCCTGTTAGAATACATCCAAGCACCTTTTTCGCGCTTATTTGCGCAAAAACTACTAGGATTCCATATAATCCTGTTAATGTACTCGCCCAAATACACAATACTATGATTCGTGAATCCATTGGCACGAAGAGTGCAAAAATCCCAAACAATACAAGTTGTATCGTTATATAAATGGCAGAAGTCACACCTACATAGGCAATCACACCTTTTTTATAGATGTTGTATTGTTTGGGAAATTGATGCATGAGCAAAGAAAGACTCGTTCTCTTACGATCACTAAAGACTCGGAAGTCATTAATTAAAACTAGGAATAAAAAGTAACAACAATATGCAAATCCTAATAAAGAGAGTGTAGCTCCATCCTTATTAGAAGAGGTCACACTCAAAAGCATTACACCCATCGCCATTCCAAAAAGACAGCACAGATACGTAACTCGTCGTTCTGAAAAAGGACATAACATATAATATAGTTTTATTGTATTTTTCAATTTAACCACCTACTTTTCATGAGTTTAAGTATTCTTTTTACACACCAAATTGTAATGATGAGGCAAAGCACTAAGAAACATAGAGCATATAAAATGATTTCTATTGTAAGCACGTTTCCATCCCCTGCTATATAATCATACATAAAAGTTATAGAGAAGAATGCTACATATACTACACCTGAAAATGTAGTGGTTTTTTCTTTTTTTAAATTCATGTATACCCATGCAGCACTAAATGGAAGCATAGATCCATACACATAGGCAGTAGAAAATGAAATTCTAGAATATCCTAATATAATCATTAAGGTAGCTGCCCCAAAAAGCAAGATTGTTGTAATGACAAATGTTATAACCAGATTCCATTGAAATTTTTGAAAACTATTCGGTAACATCTTATAAAGTATGATTTCTTTTTCATTCTTTGTAACGAAAGATGATAAATGACTTTGTGTATAAAATAATACTGCCACATATACAATGATTGGAAAAATTATTCGAGGGAACATTTCATATATTATATAGTACAAGATACTATCGCTATTTCCATTTGTTAGACGAATAAGATTTTGCGCTTGATTACTCAACAGATAATACGCAACGAGGTACGTGCATGTAAATTCAATCATAAATTCTACTTTTAAAAGTTTGGGGATAGAGGTAATGTGATAAAGCTTATATGCTTCTTTTATTATTGAGAACATAAAGGTTCCTTCTTTAATAAGAAGATCGATAGTTCACGTAAATCAGGTTTCATGATGGTAATATCCATCTCTTTTGATAAACCTTGTGCTTCTTCTTTATACATAAGCCCTTCCACATATTCCCCATGTTCGCGCATGTGAAGATATCTCTTTTTCAGTGTATCTTGATCCTTCTTATTCCCTTGTACGATGACATAGCGACCACATACATCATCAATTAGTCCTTGTTCAAGGATGCATCCATCTTTCATAAACACAACATAATCCGCAACATTATTCACTTGTTCAATGTTATGGGTTGAATAAATAATGGTATGTTCTTCATCCATTAGATACGCTCTCATCTTCTCTTGTAATAAGTCTTGCATAACTGGGTCTAAGTTTGCGGCTGGCTCATCCAACAACAAATATTTCCCTTTTCTCGCCAACATTGCACACAACATCAATTTCATTTGATTCCCTGTTGACATTTCTTTAATTTTCTTTGATTGTAGTTTGTTTTCTTGAATTAGTTCAAACTCATTACAAAGTTTTATAAACTTTGACTCATCGAATGCATGAAACCCCAATTTCATAAGTTCACATACTTTTTTAATATCCATAAAGCTTGGAAAACAACAAGAATCAGGTACATAAACCATCGATTCCTTAAAGCTATCATCATCTTCTTCTACCATGGCACCATCATGAAATACTTCCCCATCACATGTGATGAGTTGGCTCATAATCTTCAGAAGCGTTGTTTTTCCTGCTCCGTTGTTTCCAATAAATACAGTTGCTAAACCTTTTGGAATAGATAAAGATAATTCGTTGATTGAGAATTCTTTATACTTCTTTGTTACATTTTTTAGTTCAATTGCGCTTTGCATATCTATACCTCCATTAGTGTTTTCAAGATTATAATCACTTCTTCATCGCTTACGTTTGCTATTTTTGCCGCATCAAGCGCTTTTTGTAAATTCTCCTCTACAATGCGAATATGTTGTTCACGTATCATTTCTTCGTCTTGTTCATTCACATAGTAGCCTTTTCCTGCTTTCGAACTAATCAACCCTTCTTGTGTCAATTGTTCATATGCTTTTAAGGTAGTTACGACACTCAATTTCAAATCGGCCGCAAGGGATCGAACACTAGGAAGATAATCTCCACTCTTAAGTTCACCACTTAAAATTTGTGCTTTAAATGCTTCCGCGATTTGTTGATACAGTGCTACGTCTGATTTCTGATTTATTTGCATGAACTCACCTCGGTCTCTAACTGTTATTGTTCTACAATAACAGTATATACAGTTAGAAAAGTAATGTCAATAGAAAAAGTCCTGATTTTACTCAGAACTTTCTTGCTTCTAATAATCAAATTGACGATAGTATCTACGATAATCTAAATTATGACCTGTATGTGCTTCTAAATGAGCCGCTAAACGATCCACTAAACATGTTGAACAAACAAGAGGAGCTACAATCCAACGGAACTCTTTTGGCATATCATCAAGTGCATATTCTGCAGTATCAATAACCACTAGTTTATCCGTATGGCTCTCTAAGAATTTTTGTGCACGTTCATCTAATGCTCTTCCTTTTCCTTCTCCTTTGATTAAGAAGACGCTAATACCTTTTTCAATCAATTCTAAAGTACCATGGAAGAATTCAGCACTTGTGACTGCTTTTGTTTTAATCCATTGCATTTCTTCTAAGATACACATGGAGAATAAGTATGTTTCTCCCCACATTTCAGTACCACCAACCCAATATTGAATAGGTGCATCATAATGTACAGCTGCAATTTTCTCAGCTTTTTCATCGAATTGCTCTTTCACTTTTAATAGGTTTTCTGGTAGTTTTGATAATCCATCCGCAAATGCTTCATAGTTATCAAATTCTTTTTTATTATGTAATAAACGGAAGAATAACCAATATAACAGAATATATTCATACTCAACTCCATTTTTGTGTTTCATAGGCACCATGTAAGTACATGCTTTTGCGAGTGGAGAATCTTCGTTCCCTGTACAACAAACTGTACGAATACCATTTTCTTTACATGCGTTCGCAATCGCAACGCTTTCTTTTGTATCACCTGATTTTGAAAGTGTGATTACAATGGAGTTTTTATTTAACTTTTTATTTCCACAAGTTAATAGCTCCGCAGCTTGTTGAACATAGACAGGAATGGTAGTAAGTTCTTTTGCGAATTCATCAATCGCCATCATTGGGGATAATGATCCACCAACTGCTGTAAAGAAGATATTTTCAAAGCCTTCCTTGCTTATTTTATCCGCAATATCCTCTGCGATTTTTCTAGCCTTGCGTATTTCTTTTGCACTTTCTCTATATGCTTCTTCATTAAATTTCAATAACTTTTTCATTTCTATTTGTCCTTCCTTTCTCTAGAATAATCCTACCGCTTTACCTGCGATACCAATGATCATAGTACAAACAATCAATACAAGTGGATTTACTTTTTTCTTTAGTAACCAGTAATAAATCCAAGTAACACCAAGACCTATCATACCTGGCATAATGCCATCTAAAATGCCTTGTAATTCAGTTGCGGTTTCACCGCTACCAATCTTTAATGCAATTCCTGTATACACCATGTCTTTACACATTGCACCAATTACCATAATACCAAGGATACCAGCAGCAAGTAGGATTTTATCCATCATGCCTGATTCACGCATTTTACTTAAGTAACTGAATCCTAAGTTATATCCCAACTGTGCTCCACCAAAACGAACAATGAATGCTGGAATATTATAAATTAAGAAATATAGCAATGGACCTATTGGATTTCCATTCAGTGCGAAAGATAACCCAATACCTAATGCAATAATACGAATACATCCAACAAAGATAGAATCACCGATTCCAGATAAAGGTCCCATCAAAGCTGTTTTAATACTGGAGATAGCTTCTCCATCTACTTCTCCAGCTTTTTTCATTTCTTCCATAGAGGCAACTACGCCTCCAACAAAAGGAGCGAACTGTGGTGTAATATTGAAGAATTCAACATGACGTACTAATGCATCTTGATATGCTTCTGAATCATCTGCATATATTTTTCTTAAGATAGGATTCATCATCAAGGCAAATGCGATATGCATTTGACGTTCATAGTTCCAAGAATACTCCATACCTAATGAACCTACATTTACGGCCATTTTATTTAAATCTTTTTTCGTAACCTTGTAATTAGAAGTCATCGTCTTCTACCTCCTTTGCTCCTTGTGTTTCTGTTGCTAATGTCCCATTTTTAGGATTCAAGAAACCAAATTGAACAAATATAATTACAACACCAAGGATTGCTACACCAAGTACTGGCATACCGATATATGCTGAACATATAAATCCTAAGAAGAAGTAAGGAATGATTTGCTTTGTTAGAATCATACGCATCAACATTGCAAATCCAAGTGCAGGTAATAATCCAGCAGCGGCAGACATACCATCAATCAACACTTGTGGAACTGCATCAATAAGACCTTTCATATTTTCTACACCTAAATAGAATGCAAAGAATACAAGTAGGAAACGACGCATGGTATTTAACATACCAATCATAAAGTGCGTTGTCATAATGCCTTTGTATTTTCCTTTTTCTGCATAGCTATCTGTCCAGCGTAAAATGAATGAGTTAAAGATATTCAAGAAGTTTCCTACTGCAAGAGAAATTAAACCAATTGGCATTGCTAGTGCAATCGCCGCTTCTGTTCCTTGACCAGTAGAAATTGCAAATGCAGTCGCTAGCACTCCACCAACGATAGAATCAGGTGGGATATAAGCACCTATACTAACGGCACCCATAAAGAATAATTCTAAGTTTGCTCCTATGATCAATCCTTGTTGTAGATCTCCTAAGACCAAACCAACAAGCGGACCTAACACAATTGGACGGTTGATATAGAGAGAACCGAATTGATAATCTAATACCCCCAAAGCCCCAATAAACCCAATTAAAATTGCTGTTAACATATTTTCCTCCTTATGTTTTCTTTACAAAACAGATGAAACTTGAGTTTTTGTATCTGCAGCTAATTGTCTAATTTCCACCTCCAAACCTCTTTCTAACATTTCACGAATTGCTGTTTCTTCGTCTTTTCCAACATAAACAGCTTTTGAAATCTGTCGATATCCATCTTGTTTCTTCGCACCACCAAGATTAATACTTGTAATACTTGAGCAACTTGCACTTAAGCGATTTGCGTCTTGTATGCTTTGTACAACGATGAGTAATTTATACTTATCCGTAACTCCACTGTTGATAGATTCAATGGAATCTTTTATATTTTTGATAACTAATTTCACACCCGCAGGCTTTCCTAGTTTTAATGTTGTTTTCCAAATTTCATCATCCACTACACTATCACTCGCTACCAATATACAATCTGCACCAACAGCATTCGTCCATGAAAATGCAACTTGCCCATGCAATAATCGATGGTCGACTCTACAAAGTTTAATCATTTGAATTCCTCCTTTCTTTTAAAATTCTTCCTCTTCACTTATCTGTTCACAAATGTTGCAATATACAATGCTTCTATTCAGTTCTGGTAATACTCTTCGTATCAACACATCTGCTTCTTGATCCTTGTATAAGAACAAATTCATTAACAGTGGTAAATTCATTCCTGTAATCAAATAGAACTTTTCTCTGTTGATATAGTTCATCAGTTCGTTGTTAACGCTTCCTCCTAACAAATCACTACATGCTATAATTTCATCTTCCGTAGGAATGGAGTGTATTGTATTTTTAATTGTTTCTTTAATATCTGTTTCTCCATTTACATAACCAGTTATCAAATGTACATTCTCTTGTTCTCCAAGAATAATTTTTACAGATTCATAAATCCCTAAGGCAAATCTGCCATGGCTTGCTATAATATAATGTCGCATAAGCATTCTCCTTCTATTTTCTTCCATGTCTTCAATGTCGTTTTTTCTCCCATCCAAGGTTCTTGAAAATATCGAGAAGACGCTGTCTCTAGTGATAAAAAGCCTTTATATTGATACTTCTCTAATTGCTTTAAATCTTCTTTTAAATTTCTATCTCCATCTCCCCAAGCAAGATGGCCTGTTGGATTTCCGTCAACGAAATGGATTAGAGCAATCTGATTTGGGAATGTTTCAAAGTAATCTTGGATTGTATCTTGTGCACGTGCCATTGCTCCAAAATCAATACATATTTGCAATGCATCATGTTGTACTTCATCAAAATAGCGTTTTAAATCTTGTACTGTATTTACTAAAATCGATTCATCTGGTTGCAGTGCTTCCATCACCAAGCATATTGCATGTTGTTTTGCTAGGTTCGCAATACGCCTCATCATGGTGATAGAACGCAACCATGCTTCCTCTTTATCTTCATCAAGGTACGCCCAACCACTTGTTACTAATACTTGGTTGCATCCAAGTAAGCTTGCTACCTCTATGATTTGTTGATAATAGGCAAATACTTCTTCTATCCTATCTTTTGACGCAATGTTATACGGCTTAGGGTTTGTTTGTTCAGGACAAATTCCAATGATTGATACGTTATATTTGGCTTCTAATTCTTTTAAAATTTGAACATCATCGTGGCGTGTATGATCAATATAGAAATGCATCGGTCCACACCAAAGTTGAGCATAGTGAATCCCTGCTTCCTGTAATCTTGCGAAGAATGTCTCTAGATGGTAATAACGATAATGTTGATTCATTCCCGCAATACGCTCTTTAAAATTCATCTTCACCTTGCCCTCCAACATCATCATGCTCTATATATTCGTATAAATATGCAATTTCACTTACAGGCATTTTTACGTGATAGTGACATAACATAGCATCGAAACTACGATTCACATTTTCTATGAAGGTTTGATGATTCTTTTCAAAATCATGCAACTCTTTGTAGTTTTCCAATGCAGTCTTAGTCACAAGACGTTCCACTAAGAAACAAATATGTATATAGATTCCTACAATCGTTTTGCTTTGAAACTTGCGATTCATAATATGTTGCAGTGCATTCATAGAATCAGATACATGATCGAGTAATGTTTGTGCATTTAGTATGGTGATATTTTCCATTACAGACTGCAAAGAGAAATTTTTTAAGAGTACTTGATCAAATTGTTCAATTTCTTCAGGATTCAAATATTCCCTTAACACATGATTTACAATATCAATGTCTTTAAAGTTCATAATTTCTTCCAAGGTTACACTCTTCACATTTTTAAGTTTCAAATGATATGGCTTTATCATTAAAACAACATCATATGTTCGAAAGAGTATATCGTTATCTCCATGCTTTAACAATTCATCATAATCATATTCGATCATCTTTAATTCAATAGATTTAGGTAAGCTTTTTCGAAATAAACTACTTAACTTTTCTGCGACAACAACACCTGCATCATTTGTAAATACAATTGCTTTTTCTTTTTTCGCAACCGATAACACTTTGTAGTGACATTGTGCTTCTTCACAAGCTACTTTTAATATCTCTTCTAATTCATAGTGTTGTAGAATTTTCGTTCCAATATTTAAGGCAAGTGATGTCGATATATTATTGATAACACCTACATTCACACTACCTGCAATTTCACTTCCAATATCCTCTAGTGATCCCATATCTACCAATAAAATGATGTTTTTGATATGACGATTATCACTGATAAATGCATTCAGTTTATCATTCACTTCTTGAATAGAAGTATCTAAAGGCATATCAATTGCCTCAAATAGATACATCGACAATAAGGAGTTAGCCGCATCCGCTATGGAAGTTGCTGTTGAATATCCATGACTCAATACAATCCCAATCGTATCTTGACTATGAATATCTTTGTTGTACACATGTATGTTCATGATTAAGAAAATCAAGTTCATATCATGCAATGTGATATTTAAATGAGATTGTATTTGTTTCAATATCAACTCTGATAAAATATATTCATTTAACATCTCTTTATGTAAAACAGCGAGTGCATCTTTAATTTCTTCTCGATGATCACTTTCCCACTCACGATAACGTGAGAAGTTTTTCTGTGAAGATAAAATCATCCTTGTTAGAACATATCCACAATTCACTGGAAGATTGATATTTCTGCTAGATTTCACAGCATTCAAAATATCAAAGACTATTTTTTCAATTGCACTCAATCGAGCATCAGAATAATTTTCCTTAAAGATTAAGAAATCATAATAATGACGTAGTATCTTTTGACCATCCAACAAAAAGGACGGAAAGGAATCTGCATTCTTTTTATATACCTCTAATAGAAGATTCCACATATTCATCACTTGATCATTATTTGTATGTTGATCTAATAAATCCACGCGAAACATTCCTTCATCTTCTTTACGTGATAAAGCAATATTCACAGTTCTCAATATTTCTACTGGAAGATGGTACATGTACACATTTAATTGAGGCTCGTTCTTTGCTTCTACATAAGCATTTGCACATATCGTTGTGATACATTTCTTTAGTTCGTTAATATTATTTTCAAATTCATATTCCAACAATAAGCTCAACATGCGTTCTTGCATATAGATTGGTAAATCTAAATGTTCTTGTTCTTCTCTAAAGAATTTGATGATGAAACTCTTTTTCTCGTCATCGTTACGGTTTCTAAGTGGGGGGATATTACAAATAACGGGAACATTTAATAGTAAGCTTTGTGATAATAAATTTTGAGGATCATCATGACAACTCATAATAATTCTTGTATTACATTCCACTATGATTTTCTTCTCACTATCACGGACAATTTTTCCACTCTTTACATAATCCGCAAGTTGTTCCTGACAATCTTCACTCAAGTAATCTACATCTTGGATATAGAGGATTCCTCCATCCGCGCGTTCTATTGTTCCTTTGATAAGTTCATTGCTTTTTTCATCATAAGAACCAAACAACTCTTTCTTATACGAAATTCCATCACTTGTCTTCATCACTTTCATCTTAATAAAGTTTGCTTTATTATCAGATAGTCCATGATTGATACAAAACTCATGACATAAACGAACAAGATAGCTTTTTCCACAACCCTTTTCTCCATACAATAGTACAGGTAGACCACCATCTGGATATAATAGTGCAGATTTTATTTGTGAGATACCATATTGCAAACTTCCTTCCGCTCCGATAGCTTTTTGAAAATCTAACAGTGTAGGACTATTCTCTTGAAGAGCTTTAAAGAATTCACGTACACTAAGAAATTCTATCTGTTGAAATTCCACATGATACTTCTTTTCTAATTCTTTACGATCAAAGTAATACACGGGACGAGAACTTATTTTTATTACGGTTTCTTCTTTTACTAATTCATTCAAATATTGTGATGTTAGTGTTCTTGATTGATTCAAAGCATTGGATATATGAATCGTTGTAAATACAGATAACTCATCCATATTGATATTTTTACTAATCTTTTTCATATGCTGTGCTATTTGTACTTTCGAACTTATATAACTCATTATTTCTCACCTCCTTGAACCACGTTTCATGGTTTCATTATAATGAGTACATGCAATCGAGTCTTTTCTTTCAAAAAAACGCGACACAAAACAAGAAAATTGTTGAATAATTGACACTTGTAATACTTTCAACAGTTCTTGTGTCAATTTATTCAACACTGTCATTGTATCGCAGTTAGTGTTGAATAACGAGATATACAAAAGGAAGTGTTAAAAAACTATGAACACTTCCTAAATTTCTTTATTAATTTTTACTTTTATATACATTTATTGGAAACCATGCAAATATCATATTTCATCCATGATGACAGAAAAAAGAAGTTCACTAGGAACTTCTCTATTTCACTTTCGCATCAATTGTATTATCTTTTACTACAACGTCATGTGCTCCACCTTCTACAATACTAGTAGAAGATACAAGCGTCATTTTCGCATTTTTCTGTAATTCTGGAATTGTTAATGTACCACAGTTGCACATGGTATGTTTTACCTTACTTAAGGTTAAATCCACATTGTCTTTTAATGCTCCAGCATAAGGCACATAAGAATCAACACCTTCTACGAATGAAAGTTTTTTACTTCCTCCCATATCATAACGCTGCCAGTTACGTGCACGTGCACTACCTTCTCCCCAATACTCTTTCATGTAAGTACCATTGATAGTAACTTTCTTTGTAGGAGATTCTTCAAAACGAGAGAAGTAACGACCCAACATAACGAAGTCAGCACCCATTGCTAAAGCAAGTGTAATGTGATAATCATGTACGATACCACCATCGGAACAGATTGGTACATAGATACCAGTTTCTTCGAAATATTCATCACGAGCTTTCGCAACTTCAATTGTTGCGGTTGCTTGTCCACGACCAATACCTTTTTGTTCACGAGTGATACAGATGGATCCTCCACCAATACCAATCTTCACAAAGTCAGCACCTGCTTCTGCTAAGAATCTAAATCCTTCCGCATCCACAACATTTCCTGCACCAACTTTTACGCTGTCTCCATATGTTTCACGTACCCATTTTAACGTAATTGCTTGCCATTCACTGAATCCTTCACTGGAGTCAATACATAACACGTCAGCTCCTGCTTCTACAAGCGCAGGGATACGTTCTTCATAATCTCTTGTATTGATACCTGCACCAACCAAATAACGTTTCTGTGCATCCAATACCTCACTAGGATTTTCTTTGTGAGAATCGTAATCTTTACGGAATACAAACGCAACCAAGTTCTGATTGTTATCAATGATTGGTAATTGGTTCAATTTATTGTCCCAAATAATATCATTTGCTTCTTTTAATGTACATCCTTCTTTACCACAGATTAATTTTTCAAATGGTGTCATGAAGTCAGATACTTTAGAATTTTCATCCATTCTAGATACACGGTAATCTCTACTTGTAATAATACCTAATAGTTTACCATTTCCTGTACCATCTTCTGTTACAGCCATAGTCGCATGACCATTTTCTTCTTTTAATGCCAAAACTTCCGCAAGTGTTGCGTCTGGGCGAATATTAGAATCGCTATGCACAAAACCTGCTTTTGTCATTTTTACACGACGTACCATCGCTGCTTCATCTTCGATTGATTGTGAACCATAAATAAAAGACAATCCACCTTCTCTAGCTAAAGTACATGCCATCTTTTCACCTGATACAGACTGCATAATTGCAGATACCATAGGGATATTTAAATAGATTGGTGATTCTTCACCTTTTTTAAATTTTACCAAAGGTGTTCTTAAAGAAACATTTGCAGGAGTACAATCTGCACTTGAATATCCAGGAACAATTAAATATTCACTGAATGTATGAGAGGGTTCATCAAAATAGTATGCCATTTTATACATCTCCTTCTTTATATTCGTCATGATACTTTCCTAATTTATCAACGATATTTTAATCAATTATAATGAGAAAAGAACACGAAGTCAAGACAGTTTGAAAATATTTTCATAAATACTTTAACTTATGTTCTTTCTACTTTATTTTATTTCAAATGTTTCCGACTTAAAGGCACTATAAAACCTACCTTTATGTGCTGTAAAACGCAATACACAATAATCTGGATCATGAACACCCTGTGGATAATACATCGTGTCCTTCTCTTCCCAAATCATCTCTTTGTATGTATCCTCTTCTAGTACTTCCATCTCTCCAAGTAACATCACGCCTCGAAAGAAACGTTTATCACTAAAGTAAATACATGCTTTTTTATTCTTTAGATATTGTTGAACACGCATTGAAGAGGTATTGGTTGTGAAATAAAATGTCTTAATCCCCTCTCTCACTCTTGGCGCTAACATCGCTTTTGTATTTGGAAACCCATCTTCATCGATTGAACTAATATATGCGACGCTTTGTTTATCGATTAAATTCCCTATGGTAAGTTGTGGATCACGCATCATACGCCAACACTCACCGTTTCAGGAAGCGTGCTTCCTCCATCGATCACAATTTGTGTACCTGTGATATAACGACTTTCATCACTTCCAAGGAACGCAGCTAAATCTCCCACTTCACAAGGATCTGCCAAACGTCCAATTGGTGTCGCATCCGCGATTCCTTGTTTTACACTCTGTGGATTTTTTTCATCACTTGCTAAGGCAATACTATCTGCCATTGGAGTATCCACATATCCTGGACAAATTGCATTCACAGTAATGTTTTTATCCGCAAACTCTCTAGCTAATGCTTTGGTCAGTCCAATTAAGGCAGCTTTACTCATCGCATATCCTGCTTCCCCACAATCCGCAACCATATATCCTGTCACAGAACTCATAATCACAACCTTACCATACTTCTTCTCCACCATTATAGGCAAAACTGCTTGTGCAATATTCCAAGTTCCCTTAACATTCACATCCAAATGAAAATCACGATCCTCACTACTTGCCTCTAGGAAGTTTCCTAAACGACAAACACCCGCATTGGACACAAGAATATCAATTGTGCCAAACATCTCTACACCAACACGCACTGCCTCTTTACAATCTAGCATATTAGAGACATCCGTTTTCACAAAGATTGCTTTTATATCATATATACGCTCCAATGTCTCACATAGAGTTTTTGTCTCTTCTCCTCGCGCACACAATATTAAGTTCGCACCTTCACTCGCATACACCTTCGCAATACCTTCACCAATACCCTTTGACGCCCCTGTAATAAGAGCCACTTTACCACTTAATTTTCCCATACTCAGTTCCTTTCTATGATTTTTAAAAAAGGAGTCATTTACATGACCCCTTCTAGATGCTTATGGATGTAACTGCGCATACAATTGACAATACGTATTCGCACTCTTTTCCCAACTTACATCAGTATTCATCGCATTACGTACTAACGTCTTCCAATCTTCTGGACAATCGTAGTATACATGAATTGCTTTCCAAAGAACACTTACCAATTCATCTGAATTGTAGTTCGCAAAGCTAAAGCCATTTCCACTCTTTTCAAACTCATTGAATGGAGTCACTGTATCTTTTAAACCACCAGTTTCTCGTACCAACGGCAATGTTCCATAACGCATAGATATCAATTGAGATATTCCACATGGCTCAAACAAAGAAGGCATCAAGAACAAATCACTTGCCGCATAAATACGATGCGCTAAAGATTCATTGTACCCTTTATAGAATGCTATCTTTCCTTTATTGCCTGCTTCTAATTGTGCCATTTTTTCTTCGATGCTTGCCTCTCCACTTCCCAATACTGCAAGTTGAATTGGCATACCACATATTTCATGTAGTTTTTCCATCAATAGATAAAATCCTTTTTGCCAAGTAAGTCTCGATACAACTCCTACTAATAACACACCAGAATCTACCGTAAGACCTAACTCTTTTTGTAACGCTTCTTTATTTAAAGCTTTCGCTTTCTTAACGTTTACTTTATTGAAATGATATGGTACTTCTGGATCTGCTTTACTATCCCAATACTCAATATCGATTCCATTGGTAATACCCCATAAATCATAACGGCGAATATTCAATACCATTTCCAAATGTTCCCCATATTGAGGAGTTAAAATCTCTTGGGAATAGGAAGGAGATACAGTCGTTACTTTATCGGCATATAAGATACCAGATTTCATAAAGCTAATACCACCATCATATCGTACATTTCCATTATCGAAAATACGATAATCAAGTCCTAAACAACTATCCAACATTTCCACACCAAAGTTTCCTTGATATGCTAAGTTATGAATGGTATACACATGCGAAATGTTACGGTAACGTTCATCAAAGCTATGTCCTTCTTTGCACATTGCTGGAATCATTCCCGTATGCCAATCATGACTATGCATGATTTCAGGGAAATAATTCAACTGATTCAACATTTCAATAACTGCTTTCTGGAAATACGCAAAACGTTCTCCATCATCCATATACCCATATAAAGCATCTCTTTCAAAGTATCCCTTATGCTCAATGAAATAGAATTTCACACTTCCATTCATACAAGAGAATACATTGACAGGTACTTCATGATACGCAATGGAAACACTATACTGCGCTTCCAATTGGAAAGTGCTATGATATTTCTTTGCTATTGGTGCATACAGAGGCATCACAACGCGCACTTCATGTCCTTTTTTCACCAACTCTTGTGGAAGTGAACCAATTACATCAGCCAATCCTCCACTCTTGATATATGGCAGACCTTCTGCCGCAACCATTAAAATTCTTGCCATTAGATTTTATCATTCCTTTTTACGTATAGTGGTTGTTCAGGTAATCCAATAAGTTCTTTTTTGCGCGTTATCTTCGCCTGTTTATCCACAACTACGTTTTCAATATGAACATTTTCACCAACATGAGCGCCTGGAAGAATTACACAGTTTTTCACCACTGCACCTTCCATGATTTCTGCTCCACGACCAATGACACTGTTCTCTACATCACCATTGATCATACATCCATTGGATACCATGCTATTTGACACATGAACACCTGAGGAATACTGTGTTGGACAAGAATCATTCGTTCTTGTATAAATTGGCCAATCATTCGCAAATAAATCCATTGCTTTATCATAATCCAACAAATCAATGTTTGCTTTGTAATAACTCTTAAAGTCATTGATACAAGCTACAAATCCACGATGCGCAACACCACGAATATCCAACTCTGCACATTCATCATTTACGATATCTCTAAACCAATAAAGAGAAGAGATATTTGCTGCTTTTACCACAAGTTCCATAAACAACTCTTTGCTCATGATGTAAGTTTCCAAAGAAATCGCTCTTTGTTTTGCATTTCCTCTATTCTTTCCAATCGCAAGAACACCTTTTTGTTTATTTAACTCTAACGTATCACAGTTAATAAATGTTTCTTTTGCATTGTCTACGTTTTGATACAACATTGTAATATCTGCACCACTTGCAATATGCACATCCAATAGATCACTAAAATCTTGACGATATACCATATGACTAGGCATTAAAATCACATATGGAGTATTCACTTGTTCAATTGCCTGCATGTTGTACATGTAAGAATTGATATCGTTGCTATAGAAATCATTTTCATCCATGCTCTTTGCTGGTAAAATATGAAGTTTTCCACGTTTTGAATTGATATTATAATGACGACCAGTTCCTAAATGTTCTAATAAACTTCTAGGATTTGTCTTCACAAATACTTTGATTTGATTTACACCACTATTACTTAAATTTGAGATAGGGAAGTCTACCAAACGATATCTTCCAAGAAATGAGAACGCTGAGATAGGACGATAGTCCTGCATTGCTTTTACATGTACGCTCTGTCCTTCGAAATTCACAATTCCAAATGCATTACACATACTTACTCACCCCTCACTCTCTTGCTGACCAGTTCAATTTCTTCACTGTTAGGATCTCCCACAACAGCTCCTGGATCAACTTTAACACCTTGTGCAATAATTGCACGATGCACCACTGCACCTTCACCAATTTCAACATCTGGCATCAATACAGCATCATTTACTACAGCGCCTTCACCAATTTCAACGTTCGTAAACAATACAGAATTATTAACTTCTCCATTGATCAAACATCCCTGATTGATATAAGCGTTGTTCACTTTACCTTTTGGTCCTACAAAATGTGGAACTGTTGCTACATCTTCCGTATAGATTTTCCAGTTAGGATCATTTAAATCCAACTCGTTATCTTTACTCAATAGATCCATATTTGCTTCCCATAAAGAATCTACCGTACCAACATCTTTCCAATACCCTTCAAAACGATAAGCGACCAAACGCTTTCCTTCATCTAGCATTGCAGGAATAATATCTTTACCAAAGTCATGGCTACTATTTGGATCATCCATATCCGCCACTAATTTTTTACGTAAAGACTTCCAATCAAAGATATAAATACCCATAGAAGCTAAATTACTCTTAGGATGTTCTGGTTTCTCTTCAAACTCAACAATACGTCCTTGTTCATCAGTATTCATAATACCAAAACGACTTGCCTCTTTAATAGGCACAGGAAGTACCGCAATGGTCGCATCCGCATTGTTCGCTTTATGACAAGATAACATCTTAGAATAATCCATTTTGTAGATATGATCTCCAGACAGAATCAATACATATTCCGGATTGTGACTGTCAATGAAATCGATATTTTGTGAAATTGCATCTGCAGTTCCGCGATACACATCAAAAGCAGCGCCATCTTTTTCACGAGGAGGCAATACATACACACCACTATCTTTTGCATCTAAACCCCAACGCTGACCAGCTGCTGCATAAGAGTTTAAAAGAACAGATTCATACTGTGTTAGTACACCAACTACATTGATGTTCGAGTTTGCACAATTACTCAGAGGAAAATCGATAATTCTATATTTTCCACCATAGTAAACTGCAGGTTTTGCGATTTTTTTTGTAAGGGCGTATAGTCGCGTTCCGCGCCCTCCGGCTAATATCATAGCCAACATGTTGCTTTGTCTCATGTTAAATCCCCCCTTAGGAATTTGTTTATACATTAAGTATAAAGTCTTTTTGGATAAATTTCCACCTTTTTTGTGATAAAATTTCACTTTTTGTATGCGTTTACACAAATCTTGTAATAAATGTATGTAAAAGCAAAAACACACAGAAAAGTCAAGTTAAAATATCGTAATTTTCGCATCTTTTTTCGTGATATTTTTTACTTGAAAAACTTCCTGCATGTTCATTATACTATCATGATTTTCTTTTTATGAGTGCAAAGACTCATTTCCAATTTCTGTAATCTATATGAAATCGTACATATTCAACAAATCATCCACCGTAGTCTTTGCGCGTTCTTCCCCTTCTAATACTTTTACAATCTTTCCTTCATTTAAAATGATGGTCTTATTGCCATAGGCAAGTGCTTGTTTCATATTGTGCGTAATCATCAATGTTGTAATATGATGTTCCTTCACAATTTTATCTGTAATATCCATAACTGATTGTGCTGTTTTAGGATCAAGTGCTGCCGTATGTTCATCCAAGAGTAATAATTTTGGTGTCACGATGGTAGACATTAACAACGTTAATGCTTGTCTTTGTCCTCCCGACAACAATCCTACTCTTGTCGACAAACGATCTTCCAATCCCAACCCAAGTTGTCCCAACTTTTCTATAAAGAATGCACGATCCCCTTTTTTAATCGCTTGAGCTAACGTTGTTCTCTTCCCACGACTATATGCAAGTCCTAAATTCTCTTCAATGCTCATATTAGGTGCAGTTCCCTTCAAAGGGTCTTGAAACAACCTTCCCACATCTTTCGCTCTTTTATACTCTGGCAAATATGTTAAGTCTTTACCATCTAATAGAATCTGTCCACTATCTACACCCACAGTTCCACTGATCACATTCAACAAGGTACTCTTACCAGCCCCATTTGTCCCAAGGATACTAATAAAATCTCCATCTTCCACATGGAAGGAAACATGATCTAACGCAACTCTTTCATCTACCGTTCCAGGATGAAACGTTACACATAAATCTTTTAAATCAAGCATGATGTTTCCTCCTTTTATTCTTCAAATACGGCAATGAAATAGCCAACGCAACTAACGCTGCAGAGAATAAGTTCATATCACTAGACGCAATTCCCAACTGCAACGCCACCGTTAATATAAAACGATAGACAATGGCACCTATAATTACCGCAAGAAATTGAAACGCCATTGTCCTACGACGTATAAACGCTTCTCCTACGATGATAGAAGCCAATCCAACCACCATCATACCAATACCACCACTCACATCCGCAAACCCTTGATTCTGGGCAAACACTGCCCCTCCAAGAGCCACAAGAGCATTCGCAATCGCAATCCCCATAATCTTCATTGTATCTGAATTAATAGAAGATGCCCTTACCATAGCTTCATTGTCACCCGTAGCACGTAAACTCATCCCCAACTGTGTCTTCAAGAACACATACAACACCAAAATCAATACCATTAAAATTATACCCACAATAATTAAATTCGTATATTCTCCTAATATATTCTCAAATGGTGTAAAAATTGTTTCCTTTCCAAACAAAGAAACGTTTGGCATACCACCTAATATTTTAAGATTGATTGAGTAAAGAGCAGTCATGGTCAAAATTCCTGCCAAGATCGCCTGTACTTTACATTTGGTTTGTAAAACACCCGTAACAATACCAGCAAATCCTCCACACACCATCGCAAACAGCAGTCCTAAAAATGGATGTCCTTGAGAAGCGAACACGGCAGATACTGCACACCCTGTCGTAAAGCTTCCATCAATTGTTAAATCCGGAATATTCAAAATCTTAAATGAAATAAAAACCCCAAGGGACATGATTGCGAAAATCAGTCCTAATAAAACCGCTGTCTGTATGGTACTAAATGCCATGTATGCTCATCCTCTCTCTACAATTACATCTTCACAAGATTTTCACTTTTTGCGACATCCTCTGGTAATGTAATTCCTAACTCTTTCATTGTTTTCTCATTCACATAAATATTCAAATCTGTCTTAAACACTTTTACTGGTAAATCTTTTACATCTTTTCCCTTTAAAATCGCATCTACCATTTTCGCAGTTTCTTTTCCTAAATTTGTATAATCAATTCCCACGCTCGCAAATCCACCATCACTTACCATAGAATCTGCACCTGTATATACTGGAACTTTTTTCTTATTTGCTTCATTTACCAATGCGCTCATAGAACTTGCTACGGTGTTATCATTTGGCGCAAAGATTGCATCGCATTCTTCTGTTAACACACTCACTGCACTTTGAATCTCGGTAATATTTGCCCCACTACCTTCTTTTAAAGTAATGTTGTGTTCCTCACAGAACTTCTTCGCTTTTTCAAGATTAGAAACTGAGTTTGCTTCACTTGTATTGTAAATAAATCCTAGTGTTTTTAAATCTGGATTCACTTTCAACGCCAAATCAAGAATTTGATCCACCTGAATCTCATCACTTGTACCCGTGATATTATTCTCAGGTTTATTTAAATCTTTCATTAAGCCAGCTCCTACTGGATCTGATACAGCAGAGAAAACAATTGGAATATCCTTGCTATATTTAGCCGCAGACATTGCTGTCGGTGTCGCAATTGCCACAATAACATCACTCTTATTTCCTGCAAACGTAGACATGATTGAATCTAATGTATTGGATTGTCCACCCGCATCCTTAAAGGATAACTTAATATTTTCTCCATCTACATATCCCAACTCTTTCATTTCTTCCTTAAAGCTATCACGAATTGTATTCAAAGATTTATGCTCCACAATCTGTGCTACCGAAACTACTGGAATCTTATCTTCCTTTTTATCTTCACTGCCACACCCTGCCATAACACTCATTCCTAATACACATACTGCCATCATTTTAATAAATTTTTTCATGTTCTTTCTCTCCTTCACTCATTGTGTTCACATGATTCATGTTTGTTTTGAAATACACCCTATGCTTTTGCCATCGCCATTCCTCTGTGTTCTTTAACACAATGACCACCTCCTTTATATAAAAAAAGCACCCGTCCATAAGTCAATTGACTACAGGACAGATGCGAATAAATTCATCTGCGGTACCACCTGATTTGATCTTTTCCTATTTGAAGAGATCCTCTCATTCGAAATGCATACACATTCCTAGCTTTATAACGTAAGCATACGTCTTGGATACTAAGCATTCGCTTTTCCCCTTGCCCTTAGGAGTCCATTTACAAGACTGCATCTCTGTCGCGTTTCCAGCAATTCGCAACTCTCTATTAGCGCATATCATGTTTTATCTCTCCGTCATTGGTTTCTTATAATTTACACCTATTTCTATTGTAAGTCAATACATAAATGTAAGTTATTTTAAAATTTTACTGAAAATTGTTTCATTAAGCTTTAAGCCCTTTTATTTTTGACACATATTTCACTATGTCCCTATTTTTCTTTTAACTCACAAATTTTGCTTATATCAGTATACTCACTTTCGAATAACTTTTGCAACTTATCTTTATCTGAATTTTCATTACCATATGTTCTATATAAGTATTCCCAATCACAATCAGACACGACCACTTTTTTTAATTCATTAGGATAATTTATAGTATTGAAATGTAAGCTCTTTGTATCGAATTCTTCAAATAGGCTTGAAAAAATATAAATGCTATCATTTCCCACTATTACTGGAACTATAATGCTAGTATCCTGTTTTTGGTATATCGATATATATTGGAAACCTTCGTTATTGTTTTTCGGCAAAAATAGCTGTTCTTTTGTAGAAAAAACAAAAGTATTACTTAAAGTAGTTTCTGTGACATTTGTCAAATAATTGTACAGATATATAGGAATCACTATTACAAAGCTAGCTATCATAGCATATTTCAAAATTCTCTTTTCATCTTTGCTATATTCTTTCAGTTTGACATTCATCCCATAAATAATCCCTGCAATAAAAAATTGTATTAAATAGATTACTACAGATAAAATTAAGGATAATGAAAACCAACTATTTTTGATAGTAGAAAATTCTTTTATAATGAGAGAAAGCAAATGATTTTGATAAGGGGTAACTAATAAATAAAAGAACAATAACATAATCAATATATTTAATATAGTACCTAGAAAAGCTATGCAAAACTGAATATTATTAACCTTTATCAAACTAAGATCATTAAATATTGTTCGACATATTATAAATGATAAAAAATAATTAATCAAATAGATTATTAACACCGTATGAACTATCGCTTTGAAATTGTCATTATCTATTAGCAAATGGAATATAATCACCGCCAGAACTATATATAATAAAATTTTTCTTATGACTTTTCCAATCCATGCAAAGCTTTCTTTCTCAATTGAAAACTTTATTACAAAATTTAAAATACATATAATTACAGCAACAAAGACCATTGAGAAAAATAACGATAAACTAGTTAATGTCGTATTTGTATGCATATGATACAGAGGGATATTATAATATTTTAAAGTTTGTATGTCAGGGAAAATCTTAAGAGCTAGACTTATTATACCGAACGCACTTAAACTAGCAGTTATAAACGCAAATATATTGTTTTTTGCAAAGGCTATAAAGCCCTCATCGTGAACTAAGTCCTCTCTTGTAGAACCATTATTATCCAACTGTAAAGTCTGCTCACTAATTCTCCCGAATTTAATATCTAAAGAATCAAAATCATATCCCTTTACTACTACAACTTCTTTGTTACGTATAAAACATTTAATCTTGTTTTTTTTCACGTCGTATTTAACTAAATAATGCATTCTATCATTTATTAAAAATCTTTTAAATATAGTGTAGCTTTGCTTGACTTCTCCACGTATCATATTAATAAACTGGAGCAATCTTATTTCTATTAAATTCAATATGTATTTATTATTTCTTTTCTCAATTACATCTGTTATTTTCTTTGTATAATGGAATTTCTTGTGATTTTTATTTAAGCCATAACGTAACGCATTAGATATTATTTCATATCCATCCGCATAAGTTAAAAAAATTATTTTTTTCTTATCAATTCCCAAATTACGTAACAACGTTATTAAAATATTTGCCTTTTCTTTTGGAGATAAATAAACATTTGTTCCTTTTGTTAAACCCAATCCAGGCCAATCTATTGCAAGTATTCTCTTACTTGTATCACATTTTGAATCAACATGAAGGGAAGGAAAAGATACACTCTCGTTTGCAACAAAAAAATATATTTCATTAGATTTAGAGTTACTATCATAATATCTTATAGGAATTGTAATTTCACTTCCTCTTGAATCTTCAAAAACATAGCTAAACACATGAAATTTGTCACTATTTATAAACTTTTTCACTTTATCTCGAAACACAATACCCACTTTTACTAAAATTATAAACACAGATAAACAAAATATAATCATTAATATTTTTCCCATTATATCCCTCCTTCTTCCTATTTATGATATGGATTATTGTTTTGAATCATAAATGCACGATATATCTGTTCTAGTACAAGAACGCGTGTCATTTGATGGGTAAACGTTAAATCCGATAACTTCCAACGATAATTACATCGTTCATATACATTCTTCCCAGGTCCCAAAGAACCTGCAATAACAAATGTTATATTACTGTTTCCACTTGTTTGCAATTGTTCAATTTTATAGGAAAACGTTTCGCTATCTACCATCTCTCCCCATAAATCTAACAGAATTACATATTCACTCTCTTTTATCTTCGATAAAATTCGTTCCCCCTCTTTCTCCTTCACCTGCTCATTTTGTGCTTCACTATTCGTCTGTGGAGCATTCTCATCACTCACTTCTATAATTTCAAGCTTTGTAAAAGGACGAAGACGTTTCTCATATTCCTCAATCTGCATACGCAAAGCTTTTTCCTTCAATTTTCCAACCGCAACTATTTTTATCATAAGAACTCCTATTCCCACACGTATCTATTCGCAAGTATTATACCATGTTTTCACAAAACCTCTCATCGTCTTTCATAATGTATAAAAACTGAAGATGTCACTATACAAGCTAACACACTTCAGTTTTCATTATATCTATTTAAAATAGATGCGATTTTTTATTTCTTTTACTGCTTGTGAAAATAAGAATTTAGTGAACCTTGCTTTTTTTCTGAATCCTTTAAAACAATCTAATGATTCGATATCAGCAAATGCCAATCTTCTTTGTCTTGCCATATACACTACACCAGCACTAATTACCGCAACCATTAGATATTGTTGGAAAGCTGTATTATCACCAGTATCGATAGATGGTTTTGTAGGCTCTTTAACTACAGGTGCAATTGTACTTACTTTACCGATTACTCCATAATAACTAAAATGATCTGTTACAAACTCTATGTATCCATCTTTAACTTCACTTGGAATTATAGATACATTTCCATTATTGTCTACATAAATAATTTTCAATTCTTTCATAGATTTCATTTCATCATTAAGAAGTATGCTGATTTTCATACTTCCATCAGGTTGAATAGCAATTCCATCTTTTAGAAGTTTGATATCAAAAAGTCCTACGACACTTGTATCTGGAGCAACTTCTAATACGTTCTTTTTAATGTTATCAATCTCATTTTGTGGTTTAGAAACAACACTCAAGATAAGACTAGAATCAAACTCTTTGCCATCCACATACTCTGCTTTTGTACCTGTGCTTGTATTTTCTAGAATGTCTTTTGAAGGAAGTTTAGGTATCACTTCAGTTTTTATTTGACCACAAACACTACAAGTATGTTTCATGACTCCTTCTTGTGTGATTGTAGCCGGTGTGGTGACAATACCTTCATCCCATGTATGATCGCCAAGGTTTACTTTTGCTCCATCATCCATAGTACATTCATGCCAGTGACTTGTTTCATTTTTTGACCATGTATCTACTGCAGTATGTTCATGCTTCTTGCTATGGTAATATGTACTACTTCCTGCTCCTAATGCTTTTAAATCTGTACTTGTAGCAAATGGAGAACCTTCCACTGCAACAATATCATTTTCATTTGAGCCCTTATAAACTTCGACACGTTCATTAAGTGTAGGTTCAATTACAAATGTACCCCTAGCTCCAATGCTCCCTACTCCTTCAGCACCCTTTGCAATTACCTCTGCAGATCCCTTTATAGAAAGTGCTGCCTTTGTCCATATACTATAGTCTGATTTAGAACTAGCGTCAATATAACTATCCTTGATAGTTATATCCTGAGTACTATATACCGCAACAAAGTCACTTTCCGCAGTTACAGTCGATTCTTTTTCTATCGTGATTGGACCAGTTATCCTAAATGCATTCATTTCTGTCCCTGTTGCTTTTGCCTCTACTTCACTGTCTGATATTGTCAAATTACCTAAAGCGTTTATACCAAAATAAGTACCGCTACATGTAATATCGGAACCATTTTTTACCATTACATTTCCATCAGATATGATGGAACCGTCTGCTTGTGTTGAAGCTGTAATTGTAACGCCATCAAATATGATGTCCTTCTTATTTAATATACTTTGTGCAGCTACAATATTCAAACTTCCTTCACCCGTGAAAGTCACATTCGCATTCGCTACTGAGAAGACACCAGTATACCTTTCTATTTCAATATTGTTTTGTCCGTTTAACACTATTGTAAAATCACTATTAATTCTATTCTCTATAGCATGTTTTATATCATTGACCTCAGTAATCTTCGCATTGTTAAGTGTTAAAGTGTTCGTGGTTGCGTTATAAGTTGCCGTTCCTTCTCCACACTGTACTGTTTGATTCACCGCAGTAACAATGTTCACACCATTAACCCAAACTTCACCTCCAGAAGCATAGCCTTTTTTCAGCGGTATATTGGACAACACCATGGCTATGGCAAATACAAATAAACACAATTTCTTAATTACATTTTTTCTCATTGTCATTTCCTTACCCTTTCCTTTATATCTATCACATTTGTGACAAACTATTCTTACCTATATCATATACGAAAAAAAAGAGAATTTTCATTTCCTACGTGAAATGTAGTATTCTCTTCGTCAATAACAGGATTTTATTAGAATTTTCTTTTATTCTTTGTTTGAAGCATACTCTAATAAAGCTATTTTTAAATCGTTGTACTTGTTTCTTGAGATAGGTATCACCCTTCCTCCAAGAATAGTTACATGGGATGTAGTCATAGCTGTTATGTAATCTAAATGGATAATAAAGGAACGATGTGGCATAAAGAAGAACGGGAAGTTTTTTAATTTATCATAAAGAGAAATTAATGTATAGGTTGTTTCTAAAGTTCTTCCATCGGAAAAGATACATATTTGTTTGTGGTTATAGCCTTCAATTAATACAACGTCATGAAGATTAATCTTGGTAAATCCTTCTTTTGTTTTTAAAATGATGGAAGGACGAGTTATTGGTTGTACTTTTTGTATACTTGATAATAGTTCTGCATCAAACTCTGATGCATTGATAGGTTTTACTAAATAGTTACTTGCTTTTACTTGGAAAGCATCAAGCGCATATTCTCTTGAAATCGTTAAAAATATAATTTCGGATGCTTCTTTTCTTTCCCGAATACTTCTTGCTAAATTTATTCCATCAATTCCTGGCATGAGGATATCTAACAAGTAGATATCAAATCCGCCATTGATTTGGATGTACTCTAGTACATCATATGGAGACATAAAAACTTTCATTTCTATAGGATACTCTGGATGTTGTTTACCAAATGCTTTAATAAGCTTTTTAAGTTCCTTTATATCAACTTCTTTATCCTCACAAATACATAAACGAATCAAAACTGTTCACCCCTTCTTTTTCTTTATTTTAATATGGTTGGCTGGGATAGAATAGGTGTAAGAACACTTGTAGGAATTACAAATTCTGGACAACCAGCGTTTCCTGGCGCAACTTCATATTCTTCAAAGATAATCACTAATTGATTTTGATCATTGATATAAAAATCCTGATTTCTCGCGATATATTGGAACCAATCACTTTCTGGCCACATATCACCAGGTATAAAATAATTAGCTAAACCTGCATCTACTTGTGCTTTCATTTGTGATAATATTTCTTCACTAATGACATTTACATATTCATACTTACCTGTAAATAAATCTTTAAGTTCTATCACATTTCCTGTTTTCATATCTAACATAAAATGACGGAATATATTTTGGGAGCCTCCTACATTTAATGTTGATTCAAAACGTATGATAAGGAGTTCTCCATCGTTACGTACGGTTGTGTATTTTGTATCCATTGCTACATAACCTTCATATTTTCTTGCGACATACCATACATACTTTTCTCTTAATGTTTCTACATAAGCTTCCATTTTCTGATTGATTTCATCAACGCCTTCGCTTACATCCGGAGTATCAGGAACTACTGGTGTTACTGGAGTTTCTGGTTCCTTTGGTTTCTCTGGAGATGGTGGTGTTGGTTTTTCAACCTCTACGATTGGAGGAATGGTCCCTCCACTGTTTTTGTTGTCTTCCCAAGAAATTGTTTGAGAAGGAGCTGTTGTGACTTTTTGTGTACTTTCTTTTTGGGTATCTGCTGTTTGTTCATTTGCGTTTGCTATTTTAGAATTAGGATCTTCTATTCGTTTCACCTCTGGTATTTCCATATGTATTTGTGTTGCTCCCCAACCAGCACTTATAGAATCTGCTTTGCTCACCTGAAGGAAACTTCCAAATATGTTTTCTCCATCTGTTGCATATATTGCACCTACTCCACCGAACGCAAGACATAAGAATAACATGGATGCTAAGGTTGCTGAAGATGCTTTCTTCGTACGCTTTATTTTTTCTGGTACGCTTAATGCTGGTATTTTTTCTTCAAATAACATTACCTTTAACTGGAAGCTTCCATCTGTACAAGTTCCCTGTAATATTCCTTGATATTTCTCCGTAATTGCTTTAATACTTCTTAGACCGATTCCATGACCTGCACGTGCTTCTACAATAGGAAGCCCTTCTTTATCAAATGTGTATGTTTTATCATACGTGTTTTTAACTACGATTATAAATTTCTTTTCATCTTCTAGGACTGCTTTTAATTGGATACTTGCTTCTGGTGAATTTGTTTCTTGTATTGCATGAATCGCATTCTCAAGAGCATTTGCTAAAATAATACAAATATCCATTTCATCATATAACATCCCACTTGGAATCAATACGTTTGATTGCACATTGTAACCTAGTTCTTTTGCTTGTGATATATAAGAAGATATCACTGCATTCACTGTTTTATTCTCACAATATTGAACAAGTTCACTTTCTTTCATATGTTCATCAAGTCTAGCAATATATTGCTTTATCTCTTCACTATTTTCATTACTTGCTAATGTATTCAATACCATTAAATGATGACGCATATCATGACGATAGCTTCTTCCTTGTTCTACTTTCTTACAAATAGATTCATATTCTTGTCGTTGTATCTTTAATTGTTGTGCGATAACTCTTTCATCTTCTTTCATCTGTAACGTTCTTTGAGCTAATATCAATACACGAGATATAATAAAGAATACAGATAATGCAGTTAAAAAGAGAATCAACCAAACAATAGAATTATTAGGCGTATTTTTAAAATAAGAAACACTTATGAAAATCATAATCGTAGGAAAGCATAATGGTAACCAATTTGTATCGTTATGTAGTACATTTGATTGAAATGCTTTTCGCATATAAACATTTACAATCCATAACAATATAATGGCTCCCATAATCAAACTAACACTTATTACAACGCCTCTATTCATACCATAATTATCTACACCTTTAATCATAGCTTTTCGAAAGAATTCTAAGTTGCTTGAAACCAAAATGGCAATTGTCCAAATAGAAGACGTTTGAAAAAAACCTGACTTAGAAAGGATATAAACACATATAATCACAGGCAGATATGCAGTCAATGGCAACATCGTTAAAACAAGCATAATCTCCTTACTATATAGGTAGCCTCCTACTTGTAAAGAAATGATACCAGTTAAAAAAACAAGGGTGATAAGGATCGTCACTCTCTTTGTGAATCTGGATTCTAACAAACTAGCGCAAGTCAGTAAAAATGTAAAAAACGGAATGGCTGCCCATAAGCATATGAATAAGTGTCGAGTTATCATAGAACCCCTCCTAGTTTTAATTATTTTTGATGTGTAGCTTTCTCCCTGAAATTGCTACATAATGTTTTTTCTTCTGTTTTTATTATAGCATGATTTATAAAAAGTGTCGCTAACTGTTCATGCAGTTATCATATTATAGTAGATATGTAAAAGGAATCATAGAAGGAGTTGTTTAAGTTTTGAAGGTTTCATGATGTGGATTGTTTTGTGTTCCAATCGCGTTTTAAATGATTGCGACCATGTATACTCCTTGCTTAATCAATACGTAAGGAATTTATCACACATACAGGAAATGAAGTACAGTTAATGTATGCGTGATTTACTTCGTACATGGAAAAAAACACCTCACGATTGTGAAGTGTTTTGGTTGTTAGTCTTTCATAGAATCTAAGATACCATCTACTAACGCATTCATTTCATTTGTATTAGCTTTGCTCATACTTGATACAAAAGATAATTCTTCATTTAGAATACTCATTTGTTTCATTTCTTCTAAACACTCTTTCATTAGGCTACCAGATTTTGGTGCCCATGAACCATTTTCTATGATTCCAATGGTACGTTTTTGTAAGTTTAGAGCTTTCATATCCATTAAGAAATTATGCATTACAGGATAGATTCCTAAATTGTACGTTACACTCGCAAGTACAATGTGGCTATACTTGAAGGATTCTGATATAAGTTGGGATACATGGGTATTGGATACATCATACATCGCAATATTCGTCATGCCCTTTTCTACTAGCTTTGTCGCAAGTACATTGGCAACGTTCTCTGTATTTCCATACATGGATGCATAGGCAATAAGAACCCCTTTTTCTTCTGGTTCATACGTACTCCAATGTTGGTATTTATCTAATAGGTATCCGATGTTATTACGCCATACTGGTCCATGTAATGGACAGATGATTTTAATATCAATGGTACCTGCTTTCTTTAGTAATGCTTGTACATGTGGTCCATATTTACCAACGATATTGGTATAGTATCTTCTTGCGTCATCAATCCAATCACGTTCAAAGTTCACTTCATCATTGAATAGCTTTCCATCTAAGGCTCCAAAGGAACCAAAGGCATCAGCGGAAAACAATACGCCATTGGTTATGTCAAAACTTACCATTGCTTCTGGCCAGTGTACCATTGGTGCTTCAACAAAGGTAATGGTATGTGTACCAAAGGTTCTTGTATCTCCTTCTTTTACGGTGTCTTCTTTCCCATCTACATCAAAACCAAATTGACGCATAAGAAGGAATCCCTTTTCTGTAGAGATTACTTGTACATTTGGATAACGTAATACTACTTCTTCAATAGATGCACAATGATCTGGTTCCATATGATTGATAATCATATAATCTAAGTCACGTCCATCTAATACATATTCTAAGTTTTCTATAAATTGTCTTCCTATAGACCAATCAACTGTATCAAATAATACTGTTTTTTCATCCATTAAGAGATAGGAATTATAGGAGACCCCTCTAGGAATTGGATGAATATTTTCAAATAAAGCTAATCTATGATCACTTCCACCAATCCAATATAAATCATCACATACTTTTCTTACGCATTGCATATTGTTCTCCTCCTAATTCTCTATAAACTGGTCTTTAAGTTCGCCACATTCTGGACAAACCCAGTCTTCACTTAATTGTTCAAATGGTGTACCTGGTGCTACATCGTTTTCTGGATCACCTATGGTTGGATCGTATTCATATCCACATCCGTTGCATATATGCAATGGGTAGGATGGTGCTTCTTTTTTAATGAATGGTTTTTTCATCTTTATCATTGCGGGAGCCGGTTTCTTTTCTTCTCCATCATCAAGCGCTGCGCTTAATAGTGGTAAGATTTCCATAAGGTCTCCTACAATTCCATAATCCGCATTCTTAAAGATAGCAGCATTCGCATTCTTATTGATGGCGACAATGGTTGTGGCATCTTTAATTCCTTTTAAATGTTGACTTGCCCCTGAGATTCCACAGGCAATATATAAGTTTCCTGCAAATTTTTGACCAGACATTCCTACGTAGCGATCAATTGGTACATATTTTAAAGTTTCCGCTACAGGACGACTAGAACCTAGTGCTGCCCCAGCTTGTTTGGCAAGTTCTTCTACCAGTGCCATATTCTCTTTAGAACCAATTCCTTTACCAGCACTGACCACTCTTTCTGCTTCAACGATTGGTGTATCCATTGAAATTCCTACTGTAAAATCATACCCATCGCTCTTTAATACACTTACTAGTTTATCTACTTTCTCTTCTGCACTACCTTCTTTAAAGATCATTTTTTTACGTGTTCCGGTAATTGCGGTAGATGCACTCTTTACTGCTACGGATGCATTCTTTGGTTGTTTCCCAATGATATGGGACGCAATAACCACTCTTTGAATTTCATTGGTTCCTTCATATATCGTACAAATTTTCGCATCACGATACGCACGTTCTACTTCCATGCCTTTCAAATATCCACTACCTCCAAATATTTGTAAAGCATCGTTCACAATTTCTAGACATACATCAGATGCATATTGTTTTGCCATAGCGGATTCCATACCGTATGGTTCATGGTGTTCTTTTAATTCCGCAGCACTATAAATAAGCATACGTGCAGCGCGTAGTTTTGTAGCCATATCTGCTAGTTTAAAGGATATGACTTGTTGTTGCGCAATGGGTTTCCCAAATTGAATACGCTCTTTTGCATATTCCAAGGCATTTTCATAGGCACCTTGTGCTATACCCAAAGCTTGTGAAGCAATCCCAATACGTCCACCATCCAAAGTAGCCATTGCGATTTTAAATCCTTCGCCTTCTTTTCCTAATAAATTCTCTACAGGTACTTTTACATCGTTGAAGATAAGTTCCGCAGTGGATGATGATCGAATTCCCATTTTGTCATAGTGATCTCCAAATGTGAAACCTTCCCATCCTTTTTCTACGATAAATGCACTAATTCCTTTCACTCCGATATTTGGAGTAGTTAAAGCAAATACTACATACGTATCCGCAACTGGTGCATTTGTAATAAAAATCTTACTTCCATTTAATAAGTAATGGTCACCTTTCAGCTCTGCTGTGGTTTCTGTACCACCGGCATCACTACCAGCATTGGGTTCTGTTAACCCAAAGGCACCAATCTTTTCTCCTTTTGCGAGTGGAATCAAATATTTCTTCTTTTGTTCTTCTGTACCAAAGTTAAAGATCGGCCAAGTTCCAAGAGATACATGGGCAGATAAGATAACACCCGTTCCTCCATCCACTCTACTTAACTCCTCTACCGCAATCGCATAGCTTAATACATCTTTTCCTGCTCCGCCATATTCTTTTGGATATGGAAGACCCATGATGTTTAACTTCGCAAGTTTTTTGATAGCTTCTGCTGGAAATTCGTTTTGCTGATCAAGCATAAACGCAATTGGTTTTATTTCCTTCTCGGCATACTCGCGTACGATGCTTCTTACTTCTTCTTGTTGTTTACTTGTTACATAGTTCATTCGCTTTTCCTCCTCATACATTACAGGATATGTTTGATTGTGTGCTAAATTCACATGACATATCACTTTGTAACTCTAGGCTAACACAAATGTAAGCGCTTTGTCTTTTGATATGCTCATGAATTTTTTATTGGAATATTTATGTAAAATTAACATGGTCCTTATTTCGTTAACAGCACCTTAACTTCTTATACGTTATGATATAGATGTAAAAAGGAGATGTGAGTTATGGAAACGATGAATATACTGTTATCCGCTGTCGGATTAGTTGTTGCGGCTATACCTGCCTATCTGGCATATAAACTATTTACATCTGCAGTTGATACAAAACATGCACATATGAAATAATCAATTTCGTTATGGTTCTATATATGGTGTGGGCGCGCTGAATAAGCGTGCCTTTTTTTGGTCTTTCGTAATCGTTGATGGGTATATATCTTTGGAGTAGTATGATAAAATATTGTTATCCTTCATAACCCTTACAATGAAAGCGTTTTAATTGTTTAATTTTTACCACATTGTTAGGGAACTTTTAAATAATTACAACGCTTAGCACTTTCTATCATCATGATAAAATAAAGTTAAGAAAAGGAGTGTAACAATGAAAGATAAAATACAAGTATTTGCCGGCGCGATGATGACACCAATCATAGTAATGGTTGTTGCCGGGTTCTTTATTGGTATTGGTTCCGCGTTCTACAATATCAATAATGTGCAGGCTTTGGGTCTTGGGGGAATTATAGTTGAAGGAAATTTGATTCACAGTTTCTTTAAGCTTATTAATGATTTAGGGTTTATGGTTATGCGTTTCTTGCCACTGTTCTTTACAGTCGCAATTACATTCTCACTAGCAAAACGTGAGAAAGGATGGGCAGCGTTTGGTGCTGTTGTATTCTTTATCGCTATGAACCAAGTAATTTCATCTTTATTTGCAGTAAATGGTATCACACCTGAAACTACAACCGTAGAAGCCTTCGTATCGTCTGGTATGAGTTTGGATAATGCATCCATGAAGGCAGCTCTATATACCACATTCTTGGGAATCTTTACATATGATAGTTCTATCTTTGGAGCGTATATCACAGCTTTCTTGGCAAGTGTGATTCACAATCGCTTCTACCAACAGAAGTTAAGACCTTCACTGTCTTTCTTCTCTGGTCCACGTTTCGCTATCATCATGATGTTTATATTTGCAATTCCAGTTGGTATCATCATGTATTTTGGATGGCCAATTCTATCTAGCGTAATTTCTTCTGGAACAAATATGTTAACAGGTTCTGGTTTATTTGGAACATTCGCTATTGGATTCTTAGATAAAGCATTACTTCCATTTGGTTTACATCACTTAATTCCTGTACAGTATACAAGTATGGGTGGTACAATGGAAATTGGTGGACAACTATATCAAGGTGTTACCAACATTATGTATGCGCAATTAGGTGATCCTGATTCCATGGGATATATTACAAGAAACTTCGAAACAGGTCGTATCTTAGTTCACTTTGGTGCTTTACCTGGTATTACCTATGCAATGTATAAAACAGCATTTAAGGAAAATAGAAAAAAAGCAGCTTCTATCTTGATACCTGCTGTTGTGACTGCATTTGCAATCGGTATTACAGAACCAATTGAATATACCTTCCTATTTGTTGCACCAGCATTGTTCTTCTTAGTATATGCACCATTAACAGCGTTAGGGTATGTACTATGTGAAGCATTGAATGTATCTATTATTGGCGCAAGCTTTAGAAACTTATTTCCAAACTTGCTACAGCCACAAAAAGTACATGCATGGCCACTTGTATTCTTGATTCCAATTTTCTTCATCGTGTTCTATTTCATCTTTAAATGGGCAATTGAAAAATGGGATATCAAAACTCCAGGTCGTGATGGAAGAGAAGACTTTGCATTATATTCTAAAAAAGATTACAAAGAGAAACAAGAAGCAGAAAAAATCGGATCTGATGAATTCGTTAAAATTGAAATTAGTGATGATTTACCACAACGTATCTTAGAAGCTCTTGGTGGTAAAGAAAACATCGAAAACATTACCAACTGTGCCACTCGTTTACGTGTAGAATTAAAAGAAGTAGAAAAGTGCGCAACAGATGAAGAATGGACTTCCAACTTAAGTGCAATTGGAATTGTTCGACGTAAAAAATCTCTACAGATCATATATGGTACACAAGTAATCCAAATTACAACAAAGATCAAAGAGATCATAGATTGGGAATAAGAAAGGTCTCCGTAAGGAGATTTTTCATTTATAGAAAGTGAGGACATCTTATGCAACTACAAAATAACGCAATACAAGCATATCTAGATACATTAACAAACCAATTAGAAAAGCGATTATCTTTTTCTAAAACCTTACAGGATTCTTACTTTAAGGAACATAGCTTTGAAGAACTACTACAAGATAATCATGCTTGGTATCAAGAAGTACAACAGTGTTATGATACTTCTTATGCAAACCCTGCGTATACCGCTAGTTTATTACCTAAGGAACTTGCGCCTATTTGTACTTGGTTGTATTATCAAGTGCAAATGATGATGCCCTCTATCTTCCAACGAAATATCAAACACATAGAACAAATTGTACGTTATGTAGATATCCTGAAAAAACATATCCTTGATAATCCTACTGAATACTTAAAGGATGCCGTACAAAATGATTTACATAACACATTAGCACAAGACTTCCAACAAAACTATACAACCAACAACTTCACCACAAAACTTCTACGGGAAGTAGACCTAGAAGATTTACGTTACATCTTCCGTTATGGAATTTATATTAGCAATGCTGAAGTTGAACTTGCACAACTGATACAAAAGAAAGAGGAACATGAAATTCTTCAATTAGCTGAAAAAATGGTGCGTGCTTATCAAAAAGGATTTCATGTTAGAAATAAGAAAAAGACAAACCGTGATTGTTCACGCGTTGTCTTAATCGTAGGATTAGAAAGAGTGGGAGCTTCTATCCTTAAGCTATTACAAGAAGATCACCAAGAAGGATGTATTGCCCAACTAGTGTACAAAGATATAGACCCACAAGTCTTATTCGATCATCGCCAAGAAGAGGCTTTGTTCTGTGATGATGCTTATATGTCACATAAAAAAAGTGCATATCAAGAAGTATGCGAACTCTATAAAGATGCCTTACATACGTACTTAGGAAATATCATCATGGTTTCCTTTGGACAAAACAAGTTAGACACAACAACAAAAGAAAGTGCTGCTCATATGAATGAGCTACAAAATAAATTGGTCAAACAATATGAAATGGATACAAAAATCATCTTTGAAACATACGTTCCTAAAGGAGAAATAAGCTTTACGGGAATGGCATATCCAACACGTGAAATCTGTGAGGATAACTATGAAAAGATATTCCAAGATGTTATGGAAATCAATCTTATGGACCCAACAAAACATGAAGCTATCCAAGAACTCTTAATCGATGTATTTGATCAAAGTGACTTTGTGGAAATAATAGGTTCCAATAAGAATGAAACGAACATTAAAGTAAAACTACCAAAACTTAAAGACCCTGCACATCAAAGCAACTTCTCCAACTGTGGAGCCGATATCAATATTCCCATAGGAGAAGTATTCACGAGTCCTCAATTACTTGGAACGAATGGTTTATTACATATTCGTAAAGCACGTATTTCTAAAATTGCATTTGAAGATATTCGTATGGAATTTGAAGACGGCTTCGTAAAAAAAGCAAGTTGTCAAAACTTCGATGACCCTAAGAAAAATGATGAATTGATACAGGATGTCATCTTTCATCATCGCGACACTCTACCTATGGGAGAATTTGCCCTTGGCACCAATACCTTTGCCTATGTAAAAGCGAAGGAAGATGGAATCTTATATAAATTACACACCCTCATATTTGAAAAACTAGGTCCCCATATGGCAATCGGAGATACATGCTTTGCTTGGTCCGAAGACAACAGCATCTATTCTGTTCATTCAGGAAAAGAATTAGTTGCGAAAGATAATGAATTTAGTATCGCACGTCATGAAGATGTAACCAAAGCTTATACAGGTATCCACTACGATTTAACCATCCCATATGATGAAATTCAATCCTTGCGTGCGCATCATTATGATGGTACAATTACTCCAATCGTAGAAAATGGCTTCTTCGTTTTAGAAGGCTGTGAGTACTTGAATGACCCATTGAAAGGGGATTATCACAATGAAACCAAATAAAGTAGATATGTATTTTAAAAATAAGAATTTCAAATTTTATAAATTCGCACGTTTCATGTGCCTTATATTCCCTGTACTATATATGGTTTTCATCTTCTTGCTCATGATGCAAACAAATCTTGGCTATCAAGAATTAATCGTGAAAACTCCGATTTTAACGGCAGGATTCTTTATTTGTTTCATGAACTTCTTCATGTGGTTACGTACTCGTAAAGCACTTGATGAAATCACATCCCCTGCATACATTGCACAATTCAAATTGCGTAGTACAATCTATGCGTTCGCACAACTTATCATGTTCAATTACCCTGCAGCAATCTTATTCGCCCTTACACTTTATAAAAACTTCAATTGGACAAAGCAATCCTTTATGCAAACAATTCAACTTTGTAAAAAGGAACGCCTAATCATTCCTCTTGTTATCGATGTATGTGTAATTGCATTATTTATCTTCTTGGCAACATGGTTTGCAGCAGCATTTTCGAAATAAGAAAAGAAAGTAGAACAGTTTGGAAAAATCCAATTCGTTCTACTTTTTATTTCCACCTACATACATGCCAAATTGTTCTGCAGGATATCGTACGATATTTTCCGCATCAATCTTCTTTTTAGCAAGTTGTTTTTCCAATGCCTCTAGAGCTAAATCCCTTGTATTTCCTTCTCTTGAAATATGAGCTAGGATAATCTCTTTGGTATTTTCACCCATGGCATCCGTTATAATATTTGCACAATCTTCATTACAAAGATGGCCTGTATCTCCAATGATCCGTTGTTTTAAATACACAGGACGATTGGTTTGCATGAGCATTTCAATATCATGATTGCTTTCAAATATGTAGTAATCCGCATTTACTATGCGCTGCTTTACTTCATCTTTTACATAACCAGTATCTGTAACATAGACCATTTTTTCACCTTCTGCTTCAATGATATAGCCAACAGTTCCTTCACAGTCATGACTCAATGGCAACACGGTGATATGAAAGTCTTGGATATCAAATTCCTCAAAGGGTTCTATATTCTTTAAATTCTTAGTTTTTATTTCTTGTGTTGCATAGGTTGGAATATGTTCAAATGTTTTCATTTGTGCCACATGATCACTATGCGTATGGGTAATGAGAATCGCATCCGCACTTGCTGGATCGTATTCCATGCGACCAAAACATTCCATTAAATATTTTTTTGTTGAGCCACAATCGATGACAATGCTGCTATCGTTATGTTTAATGACGCAACAGTTGCCAGCGGATCCACTCGCCAAAAGAGCAAACTTCATGTATTACAATCCTTTCTAATAATCGCCACGAGCAATGTTAAAGAAGGCTGAAATAGATTTCTGGAATGCCAGTTCTATTCTACCTGTTGCCCCATTACGATGTTTTGCGATATCCACATCGGTTTTATCCGTTGCATTTTCTTCTGGTGTTTCTTCTTTGTTGTAATACTCATCGCGGTACAAGAACATAACAATATCGGCATCCTGCTCAATCGCTCCAGATTCACGTAAATCCGATAACATTGGATGTTTATCTGGTCTACTTTCTACCGAACGAGATAGCTGGGATAAGGCAATTACAGGACACTCCATCTCTCTGGCAAGTCCTTTTAAAGAACGAGAGATTTCAGAGATTTCCTGTTGACGATTATCGCCACCGCCTTTGCCACTACCACTAATTAACTGTAAGTAGTCAATGACAACTAAATCAAGTCCATGCTCCGAACGAAGCTTACGACATTTTGAGAACACTTCACTAATTTTGATATTGGAACTATCATCCACAAAAAGTTTGGTCGCCATCAATTCATTGGCAGACTCATTCAATTTATTAAATTCGTTATCATCAATATTTCCACTTCTTAATTTATTGGATTGCACGGAGGACTTCGCACTTAAAATACGTTTCATCAATGCCTCCGCAGGCATTTCCAGAGAAAATATAGCGATCGCGCCTGGGTTGTAGAAGCTTGCATTCAGCGCTAAGTTTAGCGCGAATGCGGTTTTCCCCATGGCTGGACGAGCTGCTAAGATGATCAAATCACCACGTTGAAAACCGTTGGTAATTCTATCTAAATCATTGTAACCTGTTTTAATACCTGTTACATGATTATCACTACTACGTAGTTTAATTAATTCTTGCATAACAGTAGATAATACATCACGACTAGATTTGAAATCTGTTGCTCTACGGCTTCTTGTGACTTTTAATATTTCACGTTCTGCCTTATCCATTACTTCATCTAAATCACTTGCTGTATCAAATCCATCTTCCGCAATCAATTCTGCTGTTTCTATTAGATGTCGTAAATGTGCACGACTCTTTATAATCTCTATATAATATGTGCTATTTGCACTGGATATAGCAGTATCACTTAGTTTGATAATGTAATCTGCACCACCAACTAAATTCAACTGTTCTGTATCTTGTAAACGTGATACAAGGGTTGTCACATCCACTGGTTTTCCAGATTCTCCAATATCCATCATAGCACTAAATATCCGTTGATGAATATCTAAATAGAAATCCTTTGCCCCAAGTCCTTGATCATAAACGATAGAGGCAACATTGGGATAAATCATCATCGCACCTAATATAGATTGTTCTGCTTCATTACTATGTGGTAATTCTCTACTCATACCAATCTCTCCTATCCAATGACGTGAACTTTAATAACACCAATAACCTTACCTTTATATAAATCGATTTTTACATTGCTATACCCTAAAGAGGCAATCGTTCCTGTATCAATAACTTTACGTTTATCTACTTTAAGACCATGTTTTTCACGAAGTTGTTCCACGATTTGTTTTGTGGATACTCCGCCAAACACACGTCCACCATCTCCTGCTTTTACATGGAATTCTAGGGTAATTGATTCTAATTTTGTTTTTAATGCTTGTGCATCTACTTCTTTTTGTTTTTCTTCTGCTGCATGTTGTGCATTTTCTTCATCTAAGATTTCCATACTTTTCTTGGTTGCTAATACTCCAAGATTTTTATTCAAAAGGAAATTTCTTGCGTATCCATCAGATACATCTACGATATCCCCTTTTTTACCTACTTTTTTAACATCACTTAACAAGATTACTTTCATTGTTTGAATCCTCCTTTATTTCGTCTAAATATTCGCGTATCTTTTCTTTTAATTCATTCTCTACTTCCATCACGGTTGTATTTTCACGTTGTAAAGCGGCGGCACTAAAGTGTCCTCCACCATGCATCTTTTCCATAATAACTTGTACATTGATCGTTCCTTTACTACGTGCAGACACCGCAATGCTACCTTCTTTTAAGGCAGAGATGACAAAGCTTGCTTCTACATCTTTGATACTTAACAGGGTATCCGCAGCCTGTGACATCAGGGTACGATTACATCGTTCATTTCCACTTACTGCCGCTATAATCAATCCGTTGTTATATCTTCTAGCGTATTTCATAATTGCCGTCTTCGCTTCAAAATCATCGAAATCTTCTTTCAACATATTCTCAGCGATGATTGGATCTACCCCTAAGTTTTTCAAATAAGCTGCAGATTCAAATGTACGACTTCCCGTACGCATTTTGAAACGATTGGTATCCACAAGAATACCAACATACATCAACGTTGCTTCTTCTTCACTTATATCTACTTTATTGCTTTGGTATGGTAAGAATTCAGTTACCAATTCACAAGCCGAACTAGCACTTGATTCCACATACACCAATAAAGGATTTGTGATAAAATCTTCACTTCTTCGATGATGGTCAATTACGATGACACGGTTTGCTTCACTTAAAGTAAGTGGAGCTCCTGATTGTTTAGGATTATGATGATCCACCGCAATCAATAAATCCGTCTCTTCCATCATTTTACTTGCTTCTTCATCACTTATAAAGTTATGGCGTAAGGTAATCTTTTCTCCATATCCATCCAATGCTTCTTGTAGTTGTGGTTCAATACCACCGCTCTTACTCACTACATAACATTCTTTACCATAAGCATATGCTAAACGAGACATACATAAAGCACTTCCCATACAGTCAAAGTCCATCGTCTGATGTCCTACCACAAATACACGGTTGACTTCTGAAATGGCTTCTTTGATTGCCTGAGACATGACACGCACACGTACTTTACTACGTTTCTCACGTGACTCACTACTTCCACCATAATACTTCACACTTTCGCCATACTTCTTCACAGCAACCTGATCTCCACCACGACTTTGAGCCAACTCTAATAAATCATTGACCATATCATCTAACAATTGGAAATCATCCGTACCACGCGCAAAGGACATACTCAAGGTAATCTGTACATCAATCTCTTCTGCATTTTTACGAATCGTATTCAAAATATCAAACTTATCCTTCACTACATCTTCATAGATAGATTCATTGAAGATTACTAAGAATCGATCACTTCTTAAACGACGAATAAACATACCATAACGTCCTGCCCATTCAATAACCGGCTGACGAAGTTGCATGTTAATGGTTGCCATAGTACTCTCATCTTCATATTGTTGTATTTCCATATAGTTGTCTAACTGAATCAAACCAGCCACGACACCATCTTGTTCATATTGTTCTTTCAAATTAGCAAGTTGCGTTACATCACGTACATACAACACTTGTGCATTCTCTTTACGTGTAATTTCATACACATACTCTTCACTCTTCGCTGAAATAACATCTACATCCCCTTGAAACAAATTGGATATATCTGTAATCCAGGAAGTAACTTTCTTCCCAACGATATCAATCTTTCTTTGCATGATAAAATCATTTACCCAAGTAACATTATATTGTTCATCATAAGTAATGATTCCAATCTCTCCAAACATCAACGCATCTTTTGCGTCATGTCCAAGAATTCTAGAGATATCTACATATCTCTGCATCTTATCTTTTTCATATTTGGTAATAATCCAAATAAAAATTAGGACATTGAAAAGTAGAAGAACAACCATCGGTGATATCTTGACTCCTTCTATGTCTGCCATATATAAAACAACGACAGCCGCAATTTCCGCAAGCACAATAATCGCAACCTGAATCTTAAAATTCTCTAACTTATCCACGTATGACACCTCGTTTCATCCGTTCTCTTAAAGAAAACAGCATATCTAATATTCCAACAATTGCGATTCCATCTTGTACGTATCGAATAAAGATTCCAATCATAATCAAAAAAACAAGTCCTCGCTTCTTCATCACAATGGCTTTCATCATACAAGTAAGTGCTCCATATCCTATCGCAAATACAAATGCACATAGAAATAACGCAACTATCAAAGTAGAAAGTTCTTGGTTTAATTTTAGCACATTTCTACCTAAAAATAGCACCCAAATGATAATAATTATGATTCCCCATACTTTTGAAACATGGATATCAAACATGGACTTCATTGGTAAGGTTTCTATTTTTAAACGTGCCATTAATATCTTCGAGATTAAATGTATACAAATGGTCTGAAGAACGCTCATCAATACGGCACTCAAAAGTACAATCATTGGAATGATTTGAGCTAAGGAAACACTTCCTAAATTCACATGTAAAAACTCTAGTAACATGCGTACCATTTCCATATCTTCTTTCGGATTATATCCAAAGATACTTGCCAACACCATCGTCGTAATAATATAGGATACAAAGGTAACTATCCCACTCCATATTAGAAGAACTCCATTCTTCCATTGTCTACGATTTCCCTCTCCATATACAAGCCCCACAACAATACAACAAAATAGATAAAATATAGTGGTTGGTGATGAAATCATCAAACTCAACAACAACATACAAACCGCTGTTGTAATTCCTGATTTTATTCCATACTTTGCTGTATAGACAAGAATAGGAAATGTTAAGATCCAATACAGAAAGAATTCCATCATATTCGCAAATTGTCGATTCACAAATAACATCACACCAACCAAAGCTACCATCATAGCTCCTTCCGTGATTCTTCTAGTTTGTTGATTCATATAAACATCTCCTTTCTTATACAAAAACCTCCACCTGGTTACAGATGGAGGTTATCACGATTATTCGCTAACGTATAGCAGAAATCATTAAACACTATAGTTACGTTCCTTATCCATCCCACATTTTTTTATTACACCAATTTTACACCATTTAAACAAATGATATTCTATTCAAATCATCAATGTCCATTTCAGGTTTATTATGATCATAGTATGCAGTCATTTCGATTTTACTATGCCCTACATAATTCTTAATCGTCTCATACGAAACTCCACTCTTTTTACATTTTGTAACAAAAGTATGTCTGAAACAGTGAGGTGAAAATGGTTCAAGATAATAAGGATCTCGATTTTCTAATTTAGCAATTTCTTCTTCAAGTAAATTGGCTTTCATAACCACATTTTTTATTGTCCTGTTTACATCACCATATCGAATAGGAACACCTTGTTGTGTAGTGAATACCATATCAACAAAGGGTTCTACTTGTTTCCATTGTGATGCATGTAACGCCTTAATCGCTAACTGCTTTCTAAGAACTCTTTTTAAAACCTTTTCCATGTCTGACAGTAGCGGAATCACTCTCTTGCTATCCTCTGTCTTAGGTGTTGTAAAGAAGAAGTGACATACCTCATCATCTTTTAATCTAGCATAGTGCAACGTTCTTTGTATAAAGATTTTTTTATGTTCGAAATCGATGTCGCCCCATTTTAATCCTAGCAACTCTCCTATACGTGCTCCACATGAGAGGTTTGCACAAAAAATATCATAATGCTGATAACTTTCTGCTGATTCTAAAAACATAGTTTGTTCTTCTTCAGTCAAATATCTCGATTCATATTTTACTTTTTTGGGTAATACAATTGATTCGCATGGATTGAATGTAGCAAAACCATTTCCAATAGCCTTTTTAAACATTTCTTTTAACAATGATTTAAACATGTTCAATGTTCCATAAGTATAGCCTTTTTCATGCAATTCATTGAAAAGTCTTTGTATATGAAATGCTCTAATATCACATAATTTCATCATACCAATAACATCACTTCTACAAGGCGAGAACGTTTGTTTAATTCTATAAATTGTTGTTTCTTTTACATATCCAACTTTATATAGTTTCACAAACTCATCAAACCAGTCTGCTAACGTTATATTACAACCATTCAACAAAAGACCATATTCTGAATCATGTCTTTCTTTTTCAAGTCTTCTTCGTAACATTTTTAAATCTTTGTCATAAAATGTTTGTCGATTCTTATAACGGTCTACAAACCGTCCCATGTAAGTCCCATCTTTTCTTTGACTAATTCCCTTGCCTATTTCACGTCCTTTTAAATTTTTGCCCATAATTCTCATCCTTTCTATTTATTGAAAGAATGAAGTAAAAACATGATTATATTCTATCATATATCCACTTCATTTTCTATATCAAACACCAGATATACTCTCTAAGTATTTATCTAATAATTTTCTATTTGCATAAAGGCGATTTCCTTTTCTAACTACATACAAACATTTTGGATGATTCAGCTCATTTCTTACTGTATTTTCTCCCCACCCTGTATAAGCCATCATCTCATTGACATTTAACAAAGCTTTATCTTTAATGCTTATTTGTTTTTTTGCATTCATATCATATTGATCCCTCTTTCTTTTTCACTTCTATTAAATTTGTGAATATTTCATCTGTTAACACACTCGGCTTATATGTTTTACCCGTATGTTTAGATTGCTTGATAGTTTGTTTTATTGTGGTTTCATTTAAAAATGACAAATAATCAATAGCATTTTTCTTTTCCTCGGCGACTGTCTTTTCCTCGATATAAGCTAAGGTGTCATTAACGAAAGACGAAACTTGTTTATACCTTTTATTCACTTTATCCCATTGATAAACTATGATTATATCTTCCATGACATGAATAGTCGTAGTTATCCTACGTTTTAACTGAATCATGTCTTGTGGAGTGATCTCATTAAATGGATTGGAATATAATTCATCTATTGATCTCGTTGTTGTAATAATAAATAATTCGCTTTCTATAAATCGATTTCTGTATCTAGCGCTGATTCCTGCATTGCAATTATTGTCTAATATCCGTAGCATCGATTTAAAATTGATGGCGTTTTCATCAAAATCTTCCATAATCACGCACTCCTGATCTGAAAAATCATCTGCCCAGTTTTTCCCCTCAGAAGATATATAATAACTGAGATTAGAACTTTCAGCTATTCTCTTTGCAAGTGTTGTTTTTCCTACCCCAGAAGCCCCATAGATCAAAATGACATTTATTGACCTATTGTGAGAAGAAGCAATCATCTTCTCTGCTCTAAGCTTGAATGCAGTTTCAACTTTGCTATTATAATATAGTAAAATTTCACTCGGAATTTTTTCATATTTGTTATAGTTTTTTATTTCCCCTTTCAAAATCTGTTCAAGGATATCTTTAAGAAGAACTTTGTTAGTAAGTTTTGTTACTTCCTGTTCAACGTCAAAATTACTAATTACTTCATCCCAATTATATTGGTACTTATCCTGTGCTGAAAGATTACCATGCACTAAATAAAGCAAAGCGCGTGCAAATTTTTTTGATTTAATGGTACTAACAAAATTTTCTTCAATTTTGAAATCTCGAGCAATGCGATTGAATGACACCGCATACGGAAAATGTAATTGTAGGTGCACATGTGGTATCACAGATATTTCCACTTCTTCGCCGGTTTCATCATTTTTAACAATTTTAGTATCTTTGTCGTGAATGATCCATGCAAATTTATCTATATATTTTTGGTTACCATCTTCATCAAAACCTGTATTTTCTTCGAGTGTTTTTTTCATGAAATCTAGGTCAAACAAAATAGTGCCATCTTCATTTTCAAGATTGCTTACTATTTCCGCCATTTTTCTTGAAATTGATTTCTTCTCTTTTTTCATAATAACTCCTTTTTTACTACTCTACTACTTACCATTTGGGACAAGCTCCCCAAATGGAAAAGCCCACTTACTGGGTATATTCAGCATAAAATCCTTGTAACTACCTAACTACTGTAGTTTTAGAGGTCTGCCTTAAACCGGTGTATGATTGCAGAAAATCGCTGCAATCAGCATTGATGTCGGCAAACGCTCCCACTTTTCTGCCTTGAGGGCATCATCCGTGAGCATTCACCGCCAACAATGTCAAGTTAGGGATGCTACCTAAATATTTCTAGCACCTCTTATAAACATGAAGAAAATCTCAAATTAGAGTTTAAGAATTTTCCTAAATTTTTTATCGATTACTTCTTGTTTATGTTGCACATGGACAAGTCCGGTATTGTTCATTGCTACATAAACGTTAATGATATTTTTTCTCATTTCGACAACGATCATATCATTCAGGTTATCAAAGCAATTACATTCCGCAAAATCTAAAATAGCATTGTATTTGTTTATAATATCAGCCTTAATACTCTTTGATAGTTCAGCTTTATCCGGAGTATTTAGATTATAAACTGCATCAAAACTCATTAGAAACACACCAAGGTTAAAGTTTGTTTCCACTTTTCTGCAACTCAATGATGCAACACGTGTCATCGGTACTTCCATGTGTTTGTTGACGATAGAGGTTTTCAATTTCTTCCGTATATCATCAGTTGCAAATAACCAAAGTTGTGGTGCAATTATTGGCTCACGATTATGGTCGTGTAGCCAATTTTTAAAAGCATCCTTAACATAAACTGCTAAACAGGGTGGTTGATATTGAAAATCGTACTTTCCCATTATATTTGTACCTCCATATCATTTTCATTGATTACTGTGAAGTCTGTTGCAGAAACAGATGCACCTTTCAGCAAAATACCTTTTTCAGTGATAAAAGCGTACGGAGATACGTAAGCATTTTCTAATGAAACGCAAAATTGTCCGTTCTTTTTTTCAATTTCTTCTTGGGTGATTTTGCAAATGGCAGTTTCAATACGCACCTTGAATGTTCGCAGAAATCTTCCGTTTGGTAGTTTGCCATGACTACAAGTGAGTTTAACTGCTTTCACTTCATTTGTAGCACTATTCAATACTTTCTCGATTGCCTGTACATAGACATCGTCAGTACCTAAGACATTATCTAAAGGCACCATTACTTCTTCAAAACCTATATTTTTCATATAAATTTCCTTTCCGGACTAGAATGTCCTACAATCTTTTTAGATTGTTCATTAGAACTAATTAGGTTTGTGAAAATCGATTACGTAGTTTGAAGAATTTTAGGTTTTTATATACACCTTTTTATTGTTCTATGCGTAATTGCCCATGTTCTACTACTTGTTCATGGTTTTGATTATCAACTAACTTCATCAGTCAATATATATAGAAAAAATCCAGCAAATAAAAAGACTGTTGCTGGAATTTATATAGGGGAAATGCGATTTTCATTGTCTTGCCGAAAATAGCCTTGTTCTAGTACTTTCATATAGTTCTTAGGTTTTTTTATCAACTTTTCCTTATGAATAGCCTTGTTCTATCTATTGGTATTAAAAGTAATTTATTTTCGCAAGCTATGATGTTATAAATTTGTTGAAAAAGGCAAAAAAAAGACTCCATAATGGAATCTCGACAAATATTTCTTATTATAGCTTTATATGATAAGGATATTGGAGCTTTGCAACCAAGATACCAATTGTTTCCTCTCCTTCTTCACTATACTGTATTTCTTCAATTTTTTGATGAATATCAACATTCTTTTTTAATTTCAAACATTTGCTTGTCACAGAACTTTTCAAGGTATTACATGCCTCTTTTTCTTCATTTTTATTCACTGCCCAATAATGCTTATATAACTTTTTAAATTCTAGGGTTTCTTTGATATACAAAAATTCTTTGATCACAAATGCAACTGATCCTTCCGTTCCTGTTGTATTTTCATTGTATTTAGTGACTTGACTGTGTTTAGTGGAATTAGAAGGTGTATATGGAAAAAAGACATATATATCATCCCCTGTCTCCTGTTTCCATTCATTACAAAACCTTTGGGTATGTTCTACGTTTAACCCTTTGTGTGCCCAGCAACATTGGTGTTCATTTTCCAAATTTTCTAATTTTTTAGGAAGTATATCCTTCAAAAAGTCCTCACCTACGTGTTCGCTACTTTTGCTTATAATAATTTTATCCAATTTCATATCAAACAAACTAATACTTTTTAAACCAAGTTTTTTTAAATCACCTTTAGATATCCATTTTGTTGTCATTTACTTCATCTCCTTATTTTTTTACACCACAAGAACATTTAAACCCTGTGGTAATTGTTCTATAATATCCCTCTTGCACTGTTACAGTACGAGTTCCGTATTCTGCTGGGTGATTTACAGTATTGTAACCTACAGCATCTTCTCGCCACTCTGAATACCAACCACTCGATTCACCTCTATCCATATGATAATCTTGATGAGCGATTAATTGACTCTCTGCCCAACCAGTTATATCCTTATGACAACCTGAGCAGAACTCATGTTCCCGAAACTCTTTAACTGGAACCTGTTCAGTCCAAGCGCCTTTTATCACATATTGTTCATTTTTTGTAATTGGTGCGATCCATTCTTGTTTTGTTTGTTCAATCCAAGAATGTTCATGATTAGGAGTGTTAGGCTTGCTCGTATTATCATTGGATGTACTTGAACCACCATTTGCTGGTTTATCTGTTGACGAACTTTCATTGCTAGATTTTCTATCATCAGTATTACTTGTTGAAGTACTATTTGATTTATTATCTTTTTTTGTGTCTTGATTGTCTGATGATGTGCTATCATCATTTAACTTTTCATCAGATTTTGTATCATCATTAGTTTTACCATCAGATGATTTATCTTCATCTTTTTTTGTTTCTGATTGCTTAGCATTCTTAGGCGTTGCACTATCACCATTATTAGATAATGCATAAATAGAGCCACCACCAATGAGTACCAATGCTATTATCACTATGGCTATTTTTTTCTTATGTTGCTTAATACTTTCTATCAATTTCTCTTTATTCATTTTATCCTATCCCTCATTATTTTGTTTTACCGCAACCTCTACATTTATGACCTGTTACAACTGTTTTATAATATCCATCTTGCACTGTTACAGTACGAGTTCCATATTCAGCTGGGTGGTTGATTTCCTCATAACCACTGCCTGAATAAAACCCACTTGGCTCTCCTCTGTCAATATGGTAGTTTTTATGTTCTTCAAGAGCTGGAGTTCCTGCTAAATGAGAAATATCTTTATGACAACCACTACACATCATACGTTCAACCCAAACATACTCTGTCCATGCGTCTTTAATTACATATTGTTCAGTCTTTGTTACTGGTGCGATCCATTCTTGTTTTGTTTGTTCAACCCAAGAATGTTCATGATTAGGAGTATTGGGCTTGCTCGTATTATCATTGGATGTACTTGAACCACCATTTGCTGGTTTATCTGTTGACGAACTTTCATTGCTAGATTTTTTATCATCGTTATCACTTGTTGAGGTACTATTTGATTTAGTGTCTTTTTTTATGTCCTCGTTGTCCGATGATGAGGTGTTATCATCATTTGACTTTTCATCAGATTTTGTATCATCACTTTTTTTATTATTAGATGATTTATCTTCATCTTTTTTTATTTCTGATTGCTTAGCATTCTTAGGCGTTGCACTATCACCATTATTAGATAATGCATAAATAGAGCCACCACCAATGAGTACCAATGCTATTATCACTATGGATATTTTCTTTTTATGTTGCTTAATACTTTCTATCAATTTCTCTTTATTCATTTTATCCTATCCCTCATTATTTTGTTTTACCGCAACCCCTACATTTATGACCTGTTACAACTGTTTTATGATATCCATCTTGCACTGTTACAGAACGTGTTCCATATTCTGCTGGGTGATTGATGGTTTCTGTGCCTACTTGTTCATTTACCCAGTTTGAGTAAGATCCACCACTCTCACCATTTTTAATATGATTCCTACTATGGGCAAACATATCAGAATTAGACATAAATGTCATATCTATACGACAATCTGTACAGTAAACATGTTCTCTCATTTCCATAATCGGTTTTTGTTCAGTCCATGCATCTTTGATGACATATTGTTCATTTTTTGTAATTGGTGCAACCCATTCTTGTTTTGTTTGTTCAACCCATGAATGCTCATGGCTAGGAGTATTAGGTTTGCTCGTGTTGTCATTGGATGAACTTGAACCACCATTTGATGGTTTATCTGTCGATGAACTTTCATTGCTAGATTTTTTATCATCGTTATCACTTGTTGAGGTACTATTTGATTTAGTGTCTTTTTTTGTGTCCCCGCTGTCCGATGATGTGGTGTTATCATCATTTGACTTTTCATCAGATTTTGTATCATCACTTTTTTTATTATTAGATGATTTATCTTCATCTTTTTTTATTTCTGACTGCTTAGCATTCTTAGGAGTTGCACTATCACCATTATTAGATAATGCGTAAATAGAGCCACCACCAATGAGTAGTAATACTATCATCACTATGGATATTTTTTTCTTATGATGCTTAATATTTTCTATCAATTTCTCTTTATTCATTTTATCCTATCCCTCATTATTTTGTTTTACCACAGCCACTACATTTATGACCTGTTACAACTGTTTTATAATATCCATCTTGCACTGTTATAGTACGAGTCCCATATTCTGCTGGGTGATTGATAGTCTCTGTTCCTGTTTGAATGTTCTTCCACTCAGTTCTCCAACTTCCTGAATTAGCTGGACATGCCTTTACATGGGCTTTGAATCCACCACTTGTAATAACATCAGTTATATCTGCACCACATCCATTACAGATAGCCCTTTCTAAATACTCCATGATAGGTTTTTGTTCAGTCCACGCATCTTTGATTACATATTGTTCAGTCTTTGTTGCTGGCGCGATCCATTCTTGTTTTGTTTGTTCAACCCAAGAATGTTCATGACTAGGAGTATTGGGTTTGCTAGCATTGTCATTGGATGAACTTGAACCACCATTTGATGGTTTATCTGTTGATGAACTTTCATTGTTAGATTTTTTATCATCGTTATCACTTGTTGAGGTAGTATTTGATTTAGTGTCTTTTTTTGTGTCCTCGTTGTCCGATGATGTGGCGTTATCATCATTTGACTTTTCATCAGATTTTGTATCATCACTTTTTTTATTATTAGATGATTTATCTTCATCTTTTTTTATTTCTGATTGCTTAGCATTCTTAGGAGTTGTACTATTACCATTATTAGATAATGCGTAAATAGAGCCACCACCAATGAGTAGTAATACTATCATCACTATGGTTATTTTTTTCTTATGATGCTTAATATTTTCTATCAATTTCTCTTTATTCATTTTATCCTATCCCTCTTACATACAGTCATTATACTTTACATAATCATATAATTCAATAATCATCGGTTCATTTCGTACCGATTTGTCAATACTATGATTACTCTATCTTATAATTCACTTAGAGGTGGTATAGTATGGAATTTAAGAGAATTGCAGAATTAAGAGAAGATAACGATATGTCAAAAGCAAACTTTGCCCTAAAGATAGGAGAGAACCCTAGAACCTATAGAAGTTATGAAAGCGGAACTCGTACCATGCCATATGAAGTACTTATTAAAATCGCTGATTATTTCAATGTTTCAACAGATTATTTGTTAGAAAGAACAGATAATAAAGGGATGAATAAATAACATATTATACAAAAAAGGCTATAACGAGGTAGACAATCTAATGCCTATAAGTTATGCCTTTTTTTCATTTATGTTTTTACTCCATTACTTTTTTTGAATTTTACACCATTTATACTTTTTACTCCAATTTACACACCAATTTATTAACAAGTGCTAAGAACAAATAAGAGGATATAATAAATATAAAACAAACAAAAAAGCCCTTAATACATGATTATCCAAGTATTTAAGGACTTCATTTGATTAGCCTAATTTATGCTATATAAATTATTCGCTTACGTAAGGCAATAAAGCCATCTGACGAGCACGTTTGATCGCAGTAGCTAACATACGTTGATATTTCGCACGTGTTCCTGTAACACGTCTTGGAATGATTTTTCCATTTGCGGAAATAAATCTTTTCAATAATTCAATATCTTTGTAGTCGATTGTTTCAATTTTATTTTTCGTAAAGTAACATACTTTTTTACGTCCCATACGTTGTTTTTTAAATGCCATTGTAAAATCTCCTTTCTACCATTTAGAATGGTAAATCATCGCTGGCGATATCTAATGTATCGCTGCTCGCAAAATCACTGGAGTAAGACTGTGAAGCACTGTCATCGCTTTGGTATCCTTGGCTCTGATTGAATGTGTCTTCAGGAACATATGCATTTGCATTTCCTGCGGAAGCATTCTTAGATTCTAAGAACTGAACAGAATCGGCTACCACTTCTGTGATATACACACGTTTTCCACTTTGGTCATCATAGCTACGTGTCTGGATTCTACCTTCTACGCCAACTAAAGAACCTTTATGAGTATATTGTGCAACGATATCTGCTGTTTTATTCCAAGCAACGGTATTGATGAAGTCAGCTGTTGGCTGTCCTTCTGTTTTCACACGACGATCGCATGCAATCGTAAATGATACTACGCTCGCACCAGATGCGGTTTTACGCAATACTGGATCTTTCGTCATTCTTCCAACTAATACAACACGATTGATCATAGTCTTTCTTCCTTCCTAAACTTATTTTTCTGCTTCTGTTTTGATAATCATATAACGAACAACGTTCTGGTTAATACGAGCTAAACGTTCGAATTCTGCAATTCCTTCGTTGTTAGCTGTTACGTTAATAACAACGTAATAACCTTTGTTCATGTCATTAATTTCATACGCGAACTCTTTCACACCCATGTCATCAATTTTATCAATTGAACCATCACGGTCAGTTAGGATTTTGTGTAAACCATCCATCACACTTGTGCGACTTGCATCATCTAAAGATGCGTTCACGATGTACATAATTTCATATTTTTTCATACTGTACACCTCCTCTTGGTCTATGGCCCTATGTCTACATAGAGCGGGGAGTAGAAAATCTACCCGTTTATAGATTATATCACTGCACTTGTCTACTTGTAAAGATTTTTTTTCATTTCGTGGTTTCTCCTGATATTCCCTATAAATAACGTAAGATAAAGATAGATAAAATTGATTCTATCGAACGAAAGCGATTTGCTTTCGTGCATCCATATTCAAACAAACAAGTAATCAATAATATCGATTTAATCTGGAATTGAGATTCGAAGTTAAAGAGTTTTTCTCTATTACATTAGCAATAAAGTAAATTCATAATATAAAGCTGTTTTAAATTTTTAACCAACATCACTCCTCTATGTTATCGTTAACATAGAGACTCGATCTAAATGCCTTATCTTTAATATATCTACTATATAAAAGATATAAATTACTTTCTTCGTATTTTATCCTATTCATTTTACCATCTTCATCTACCTCGATTAAATCAGCCAAAGGATACCCCGCTAAAATAGGTGAATGAGTCGCTATTAAAAACTGACAGTTCTTTACTTCACTTAATTCATGTATTATGCTAATAAGTGCAAATAATGATGAAGGAGACAAGGCAGACTCGGGTTCATCCATTATGTAAAATCCATCTTCTTGGAAATACATCTTAATCACTTCTAAAATACTTTCACCATGTGAATGTAAATGATTATTCACCTTTATTACCTCATCTTCGTAGTATTCAAATAATTTAGTATTGAGGTTATACATCGTTTCGGTTCTTAAAAAGAAACCAGTTTTCATTTTTTCAGGTGTTCTATGAACTGTCAAATAATCACTAAGCATAAAAGTTTCATCATATGTCATAAAGTTATAGTCTCGTCCACCACCCTCTGAATTGAAACCTCGATTTACCGCCAAAGCTTCTAATAGTGTAGATTTTCCAATACCGTTTTCACCCAATAAAATAGTAACCCTTTTTTTAAATTCAAGATTTCTGAAATTTTTAATCAGTGGAACATTAAAAGGATATTCATCACATCTTTGTTCATCATATTTCATTTCGATACTATCTATCAAAAAATCGCTAAATTTCATGCTGTCCTCCCATTTATCTTTTATGTTTACCAAAAACGATTACAATATTTTCTTTAATCTCTCATTTCTTTACTTTTTTTATACACTTCAATTATCTGCCGATTCCTTGATTATATGAAATAATTTTTCAAGAAAAAGTTTTCCTCCATGATTACTCATAGTATAGATATATAATTTCTATTCTTACTTCAAAGAAACAAACTTTATATCCCTTATAAATAACGTACCTTAGCAGGCTTTTTAGGGGCGCTTCTAGGATAGTTTACATTTGGTTCTCCTAAAACTAAGGTCATAATCACTTTTTCTTTTCGTTGTAGTCCCAATTTCTTTCGCAAAGCGAATGACATATTACTTGCGATCGTAAAAAATCCACTATACAATACACCAAGTCCTTGAGCTTCCGCCATCCATGCCATATTAGAAGCAGCTAAAGAACCATCCACTTTCTTAAAGCTTCCTTTTGCGACTACAAGTATGGCGACTGGTGCTTGTTTAAAGAAGAAATGAGCATCAGGTGTCATATGTTTTGCACTCTTACTATATAAGGAAGCAAATGGCCATAATTTACGTAGTAGTTTTACTGCGATTGCCTCTACCTCTTGAATCTCGTTTTGTACGATGATATAAGATACACCCTGCGCATTCTTGGCAGTGGGTGTAAACCTCCCTGCTTCGATGATATAGTTCAGTACTTGTTCATCGATTTCTTTCTTCTTGAATTGTCGTATACTTCTCCTGCTTTTTATAGCATGCAGTAGCGCATCCCTTTCTAGTGGAGGTTGTGCATTGCGTTCTACGATTTGACTTAGATCAAAGCCTTCTATTTCTACTGCATTCTTTGGACATATAGACACACAGTGTCCACACTTCATACAATCTTGATCTAAAATAATAGCACACTGTTCTTTTATTTCTATATTGGATTGTGGGCAATCTTTTACACAAGCTGCACACCCAATACATAATTCCTTATGTACATTGATGAAATGTTCCATACAAATACATCCTTTCTTTCACTGTTATCCACATTATAACAAATACCTTAGTCAAAAGTAGGAACTAATATGCATTCTTTTCAGGTAATCATTTCTTTTCCTTTTAAATCGCGCTATAATTATAAACAAGAATTAAGGTGATTGAATTGAAGGAACAAGTGTTAAAGAAAAACAGAGGGCTGATGACTGAGGGAGTCATTTGGAAAGAATTGTTGTTGTTTTCCGTACCATTGTTGTTGGGAAACCTTTTTCAACAGATGTACAATGCGGTGGATTCCATCGTTGTTGGACAAAACCTAGGAGCCCATGCCCTTGCGGCAGTAGGATCTAGTGCCCCTATTATTAACTTACTCGTAAGCTTCTTTATGGGTATTAGTGTGGGAGCGGGAGTTATCATTTCCAGATACTTCGGTGCTCGTAATAAAGATATGGTACAAGATGCCGTCCATACATCTATGAGTTTAACGATTATATCTGGACTAGCTTTAACTGTTATCGGTGTATTTCTTTCCCCCTATATTTTAGAGTGGGTTGGAACACCAAGTGATGTTATGGCAAATTCTGTACTATATTTAAGGATATACTTTTTAGGAGTATTGTCTGTGATGATATATAACATGGGAAGTGGTATTTTACGAGCTGTGGGTGATTCTAAGAATCCCTTATATTTCTTAATCATCTCCTCAGTTACCAACGTCATATTAGATATTGTATTTGTTGTTTACTTCCATATGGGAATTGAAGGTGCTGCTTGGGCAACGTTGATTTCCCAAACCATAAGTGCAGTACTTGTGGTGATCTTATTATGTAGAACAAAACAAGATTATCAATTACGATTGAAAGATATTAAATGTCATAAAGATATGATGGTTGAGATTATACGCATTGGATTACCAAGTGGTATACAAAATGCGATTGTATCATTTTCAAATGTTATCGTACAAAGCAATATTAATGCATTTGGGTCTCTTGCGATGGCGGGATGTGGCTCTTATACAAAAATAGATGGCTTTGCCATCCTTCCTGTTATGAGTTTCTCTATGGCATTTACAACCTTTACAGGACAAAACATCGGTGCTAAGAAATTTGATCGTGTAAAAAAAGGCGCAAAGACCGGGATTATCATGAGTGTTATTACAACGGTTATAATTAGTGCCTTGTTACTGATTCTTGGACCATACGTCTTATCCATCTTCTCTAATGACGCACGTGTTATCAATTATGGATTACGTATGATGTATATATTGGCTCCATTCTATATCTTCCTAGCGGTTTCACATTCCTTCAACGGAATCATTCGTGGGGCTGGTGTTACTACCATACCGATGATTGTTATGGTAACGTGTTGGTGTGGATTGAGAATGTTATGGATTTTAACATCTGTACCTATCTTCCATAATATCAATGTTGTATTTATGGGGTGGCCTATCACATGGTTTGCAAGTTCCTTATGGTTGTTTCTATACTATAGAAAAGGAACATGGTTAAAAAAATATATGTAAAAATGGAATACGCAAAGTATCCCATTTTTTATTTCAGTATATGTTCTTTAATAAAACGACTGACACCTTGATGATTATTATCAAGGGCAATCATATCCGCATGTTGTAACACATCGTTTTGGGCATTCTCCATAGCAACTGCAATTCCCGCAACTTGAAACATCGATACATCATTAAAGTTATCCCCGAATACAAGTACATCTTTTAGATCAATACCTGCATCTTCCATAATGCGTTTTAATGCGACCCCTTTGCTTGTGTCTTTATGTGTAATTGTGTAGATTTCATCTTCACTCCTTAAACATTGTAAGCTTTCGCAAGTCGCATGAATGCGTGCTTGTACACGTTTCATCTGTGAAGGATTTTCATTTACCGCAACAACCTTAAAGACATGATGTTTGGCAATCTCTACGCCAGCATACTCATAGCGTAGTGTTGATTTTCCCTTTAATCGGTTTAAAAATAATTCCAAAGGTTCTTGTGCACCATGTACATAAATTGCTTCTGAGGTATAGGCAACATAAGAGATTGACTCACTTTCGTAAATGGACAATGCTTTCGCCATGTCCTCTTCTTCCATTGTCTGTTCAAACAAGCATTCATCACCACGATAAATACAAGCTCCGTTGTTCACAATATAAGCAAAATCAATTTGTAGCTCTTGAATAAATGACTTCATAATTTGTACATTTCTTCCAGATGCTAGCGTAAACACGATTCCTTTTTCTTTCAATTGCGTAATCACATCCCTAATGCCATTATCCAATTGCTTTTCATCGTTCAATAATGTACCGTCCATATCTGCGACAATACAACGTATATCGTGAACGTTCACTTCTTTTTTATCCATAAAATACAGCGTCTAATTTATCTCTTAAGAAAGACGCGCTATGTTTACAAACTTCTTTCCAATCTTTGTTTCCAGTATACCAAAATTCGCCTACAAACATTCTAACGCCCATTTGTTTTAAAACCTCTATATTATTTGTGTATTCACTATGTCCTGTACCAAATGTAATCTCACGATAATGATTTGGAATGGTTTCTTTCAGATGGGAGGCAACGATATGCCCAGCACCTTTTTCAAGATCTTCATCAACACTTACACCATATAATAAACTAGCATTTTTCAGATTCCCTATATCTGGATAAACACCTAAATATGGTGAGTTTAATGCTTCTACATAGTACATACTTTTTTCAACCGTATCCATAAATGGCGTTTCCATGGTTTCAAATCCTAAAAGAACACCTTTTTCTGCCGCCATATATACAGCTTTCGCAAGATTTTCTATGAAGATTTCTCTTGTTTGTGTAGTTCCTTCTTCATAATATACATCATATCCTGCTAATTGTATGATACGTATTCCTAAGTCGCATGCTAATTGAACAGCTTTCTCCATGATTTCAAGAGCCTTCTTTTGCACAGCTACATCAGGATGTCCTAATGGATATTTACGATGTCCACTCAAACACATAGACTGAATACGAACACCACTCAAAGACATTGCGTCTAAGATTTCTTCGCGCTGTTTCTTTGTGTAATCTAAACGCGCTAATTTTTCATCTGTTTCATCGATGCTCATTTCTAAATAGTCAAACCCAAACTCTTTGCATAACGTAAGCTTTTCTAACCATGTGAGATCACCTGGCATTGATTTTTCATATTGCCCTAATGCGTAAATCTTATCATCCCTGTCCATAATATGCACCTGGTCCATGTTTACGCTTGAAGTGTTTATCCAATAATTCTTGTTGCATATGTTTGTTGTCATCCTTTTGAAGTTGTAAAGAAGCAAATGCCATAGCCGCACACTCTTCCATTACGACTGCATTATGCACTGCATCAAAAGGATCTTTTCCCCATGAGAATGGTCCATGACTATGAACTAACACCCCTGGCATTTCATCGGGATTGATATTTTTACTTTGAAATGTCTCCACAATAACATTTCCTGTTTCTAGTTCATACTCACCTTGTATTTCCAAAGGACTCATGCAACGTGTACAAGGAATATCCCCATAGAAATAATCTGCTTGTGTAGTACCAAGCGCTGGAATTGCTTTTCCTGCTTGTGCGAATGAGGTAGCCCAACGTGAATGTGTATGTACAGCTCCTTTAATATTTGGAAAATTCTTATAGAACGCAAGATGTGTCATTAAATCACTGCTTGGTTTTAGTTTTCCTTCTACTACATTTCCATCCATATCACATAAGACAATGTCTTCTACACTCATATGATCGTATTCCACACCACTTGGTTTGATCGCAACGATTCCTTTTTCTCTGTCGATTCCAGAGACATTTCCCCAAGTAAATGTAATCAATCCATATTTCGGCAATAATAGATTTGCTTCAAAAACTTGTTTTTTTAGTTCTTCTAACATATTAGCCCTCCTTCGTAACGATGTATACCGCAGCCTCATTTTTTGTATGATTAGCCGCAACGATAACATCTCGATGCTCTTCATTGATCAAAGCGATATTGGCAGGGCCAACACCCTTTTCAATACATGTGCTAACATATTTCCCATCTTTGTATTGCACATAAAACAATTCCGCATCACATCGACGTACACCTGCAATAAAGGTCGGTGTTCCACCTAATGTTCCACCTACTAAGGTATGTGCAAAATCAATTTCATTCTCATATGTATACACTGGAGTATATTTACCATTTACTTTCTTATAAATTTTGATTGTGTTTCCATGGAATGGTTCAATGGTCATAATTTCTTTGTTTCCATCTCCATCGATATCCACTGTTGCAATCTCTCCGATTTCTCCTTGTAATACACTCTCAACACGCCATTGTCCACCAAGTTCTTTTGGAGGCATGACTTTTAAAATCCCTTGATCACTTCCAAAATAACCACAGTTTTCATCCATATCTTTCCAATACCCATGATTGCGATATAAACCATCTACCAATACTTCTACTTCAATCCCTTTGGATAAGTCTTCTGGTAATTGTGCTACATAAATTCTGCCTGGCACACTCCAATCATCTTTACTCTCTTTAGAAGTCGCAATGGTTGCGCCAATGAAATAATTCACACCATTTGCATGATAAATATCAAATCTATGAATATATGGCATAGCTAGTACATCTTTAATTTCAAAGCCATCCTTGCCATATTTTCCCCATACAATCTTTGCTAAAGATGGGGATACTTTTAAATAAAACTCTTGTACTGCAAGAAATTCATTTTCTTTTCCTGGAATCGCTATAATGGACATACATCCTCCAGCTTCTTTCCAAATTGTCTCTTCGTGTGTTAGTGTATCGAGAGCAAACATCTCACATCCAACATTAGGGTCTTCACTTGCGAAGACGATATGATTTGTATGATTGATTGGCAAACTACTCGCACAATAACAACGTTTTATTTCAGCCAATGTACGTTTTTCGATATTCATATAACATTCCTTTCCTCTTACGATTGGGTAAAAGAAAAGCTGCGCTTGGCAGCTTTTACTTATTTTTCAAGTGCTGCTGTCAGCCCTTCTTCGATTTCTTTTGCGGACATTACATTTTTTAGCCCTACAATCTTTGTGCCTTTTTTCTGTGCATCTTCAAACATTGGTACAAAATTCTTTGAGCATAATACAATGTCATATTGTCCTGCTGCTGATTTACCCTCTGAGATTGCGCAGTGATGGATATCTTGTACTTCAAGACCCATCTTTTTCACAACCTTATCGACGTTCAATTTTATCATCATGCTTGTTCCAGCTCCATTGCCACAACAAACCATTATTTTTAATTTTCCTGCCATATTATGATCTCCTCTATGCTAGGCACTTGTTGCCTTTTGTGCTTCCATTTTCTTTAAGTATTCTTCGTAATCTTCTGCGATTAAGAAGTATGTATCTGGATGTTTACGATATTGAATCTGTGGAATTGCAAGTAGAATCAAGATAACGATTGCAATACCGAAGTATCCTGCAAATTTCATAATGACTGTAAACATTGGCCATACAGTTGCCCAGTCAAACATGCCTAGGTATCCTCCGTATGCCGCAAGTCCAACCCATCCAGCAATTAACGCAGATCCAAATACTTGGATCAAACCAGAAATGAATGGTAGAATAACTGCCGCTTTGATACCGCCTCGATTATCTGCATATGTCGCAATTACGGCGTTATCGAAGAAGACTGGTACAAACCCTGCAATAACAAGTGTTGGTGATTTCATCAATAACAATACCATAATAGCTAAGAACTGTCCTAAAGCACCCATTAAGAATCCTACTGTAACTGCATTCGCACTACCAAATCCAAAGACCGCTGCACAATCGATTCCTGGAACTGCACCAGGTAAGAAAGTACTAGAGATACCTTGGAAAGAATTTGTTAATTCTGTAACGAAGGTACGTACACCCAACTGTAGAATTGCTAAATAAACCGCAAAGTTTAGTGATGTTGTCATAATGTAGAAGAAGAAATTATCGGTCGCTTTCATAAATTCCATAGTTACCAAATAATCTTTTCCTAGCACCATCAAGATGGCACCGAAGAAGATAAACATCAATACAGAAGTAGCTACCATGTTCTCATTAAAGATAGATAAGAACCCTGGGAATTTAATATCATCTAATCTTCTTGATGATTTTGTTTTCATCTTTTCTGCTATTTTTCCAAAAATCGCAATACCAAACATTTGTTGATGGGCGATACAGAATCCACCACCCTCGGTAAGTTCTTGTGTAATTTCAACTGTTAAGTTAGAACCAACTGCCCAATACAATCCTAAAATCAATCCCATAACGATAAGAATTGGTGTATCTCCCATACTAGGGAAACAGAATAGAATTAACCAGAACGCTGTGGATGCTTGTTGCATTTGAACATGTCCTGTTGTAAATACTGCACGTAGTTTTGTCCATTTCTTTAAACGAACTAGAATTAAGTTCATAATAAACGCAACTAATAATAAAATCATTACTTGTGAGAATGTTCGTTTGAACATTTCATCCAATCCAGAAGTAACCGCATTTTGTCCAAAGTATGGATCGATTACCATAGCATCTAAATCGAATCTATCTTTTAAACCAACCAAGATAGGACGGAAGTTATTTACTAACCCTCCAGAACCAACGGATAAGATTAAATATCCAACGGTTGCTTTAATAAATCCTGCAAGTGCTTCGTATAGTGGCTTTCTTAACAACATATAACCAACAAGTACCATCAACCCTATAAAATATGCTGGTTGCGTTAGGATGTTTGTTGCGAAGAAACTCCATATGCCTAATATAAAGTCTAAAATTGCTCCCATAAAATTATATCCTCTCTTTGCTTATGATTCGAAATCATCCGCAATTTTCATAAACTCTTCTTTCGTTTCTGCTTGTAATAGTGCTTCCACTATCTCCTCATTCATTAATGTTTCCATCAATTGTGAAATATTTTCGATATGTTTTTCATGATCAATCGCAGCTAAAGAGAAGAAGAGTCTTGCTTTCTTATCTGGATCACTTGGATCAAAATCTACTTCGTCATGAACTTTCATAAAGCTAATTGCCGTACCATTGCACCCAACAGCCCCTTCGGTTGAATGTGGCATCGCAATATTTGGTGCTATCACAATATATGGACCGTAGGTATTTACACACTTAATGACTGCATCAATGTATTCGTCTTCTACCGTACCATCCTTTAATAAAGGTTGATAACTTGCTCGAATTGCATCTTCCCAATGATCAAAATGTTGTTCAAATGTGTAATGTCCTTTTTCAATTATTTCCTTTAACATATCATTCTCCTATAAAATAGAACGGAATGGAACGTTTGGTTCATCGCTAAAGCAATCTTCAAATCCTCTACGATAATGGAATTGACGTTTGTCTTTATCTGTAGGCCAAACATACTTTCCTCCTACATCCCAAATGAATGGGTGAAATTGATACTGTAATACATCTTTCTTGTATTCATATAACATGTTGATTTCTTGTGGATCTGCTTTGAAGTTTGTCCATACATCATAATGGAATGGAATTACAACTTTACAGTTTAATGCTTCTGCCATACGAAGGATATCTACAGATGTCATTTTATCTTGATTTCCTGCAGGGTTTTCTCCATAAGAACCCAAGGCAATATCAATATCATAATCTTTTCCATGTTTTGCATAATATGTGGAATAATGAGAATCACCACTATGGTAAACACTTCCTGCTGGTGTCTTAATGATATAGTTTACTGCTTTTTCATCCATATCAGTTGGGCATACACCGCGAACATCGACATCATTCGTTACTAAACAAGTACGATCAAAACTATCTACTACGATAATTTCTGTATCTTTTACTTTGATGACATCCCCTGGTTTTACAGTGATACAACGTTCTGCTGGAACACCATAGCTCAACCATTTTTCAACACTTTTTGCTGGTCCGATAAATGGAACCTTATCTTCACAGTTTTTCATAACAGCTGCTGCATAATATGGATCAATATGATCGTTGTGATAATGTGTAGATAACACAGCGTCTACGCTTGTTACCGCAAATGGATCGTACACAATAGGTGCTGCACGTAAGTTTGGTTGTGTCATTCTTCCACCTGTCATATTTCTCATTTGATGGAATTGATCCATTTCTTTTGTTTTCTTTGAACGTTTTCCATTTCCAAACCATAAATCGATAGAGATGTTCGTATTGTTTTCTGTTTTAATCCATAACCCAGTACAACCAATCCACCACATTGCGAAAGTCCCTTTTTCTACAACTTCTTGATCGATTTCTTCATTTAACCAAGTACCCCATTCTGGGAAAGCACCTAGTATCCATTTTTCTCTTGTGATATTGTCAATTTGACTCATATGTTTTTGTCCTCCATTGTTGTCGTTATTTACATGCATGCATTTGGCCAAGCACTTTGTACACCTATATCATAATTACTAAACGTTCTATTGGCAATAGCATTTTATGAACAATTTACATATTTTATGAATATTTAATCATTTGTAAGCGATAGTCATTTTATTATATGATTGTTTATATGAATGTTTATATTGACATTATAGTTAAACAATCATATAATGACGATATAAAGGAGTGATTACTATGAAGTTTCTTAATCGTTTTCGCCTAAGCGAGCCGGCTCGCAAATACATTATGTATGCCATTTATATCATATTTACAGTATATACATTATACAAATTAGTTCTTGAGCCTTCAGCTGAAGGCAAGGTTGCCTATTTGATATTGTTACTATTTTTTATGGGAGCTGCCTTATGGGCAGAATATCTACGATATTTATACCAACATATGATAGCTTCCTTAACGATGGAATGCGATCATGCAAAAGCAAGACATTATTATAATCTATTAAAGAAAAAAGACATTCTTAAAAATTATAAGAATCCTCTATATATCTTTGATACCTTATACTATCAAGATATCAACCAACCAGACACCTGCTTATCTATACTAGAAGATCATGACAACATGTTTCGTTCTTCCCTTGATTATTTATTAATTCGTAATTATACATACTTCTTTTCAAATTATCGAAAAGGAAATCGTACACAAGTGAAAAAATATTACCAAGAAGTGATCAAAGTTCGTGGCGCGAAAATAAAAGGTACAAAAGTGAATCCTTTATATAGTTGGGAATTCATTGACGCACTCTACTATTTAAGCACAAAAGATTATAAGAAAAGTCTTCATTGTTTTCATGATGTACATACCCAAAACTTTAATCATCGAGAACTATCACAGTTCTATTTAGAATATGCACGCGCATATATCGCAGTAGAAGATCATAAAAATGCTCGCCAAATGCTAGAAAAAGTTTTACAATTAAGTAATCAACTAACCTATAAAAAAGAAGCGCTTAAACTACTAGAAAAGATTTGAGGTGTGTTATTATGAAAATGAACAAAGCCATCGTAGATGAACGTAGGGATACGATTATGAGAGAGATTCAATCCAAAGGAAAAGCCCTTGTGGATGACCTTGCACAACAATTACATGTATCCGCCTTAACCATACGTAGAGACTTACAATATTGGGAAGAAAAAGGTGCAGTCGAACGTTTCTATGGAGGCGCAAAGCTAATTCAAAGCTTTGTTAATATCGATGATCCAACAATGTCTAACGAATTGTACAAACATGCCATCGCAAAATATGCGGCACAATACGTACAGGATGGTGATACTATTTTTATCAACACAAGTTCTACTGCTTTGTTAATCATTCCTTATATCAAGAATAAACGAGTCACCGTTATTACCAATAATGGAAAAGCGATCTTTATGGATCATGACCCTTTGTTAAGTATTTGCTTAACTGGTGGAGAACTACGTAATCCTAAAGAAAGTATGGTTGGTGATTTAGCACTTAACAACTTGAATCGTGTTTCTGCCACAAAAGCATTTTTAGGATGCAGTGGGTTTTCATTACATTCTGGAATGACAACCGCAATCTTACAAGAAGTGGCCATCAATGAAATGATGATCAACCGTTGTCTTGGTGAAACGTTTATATTAGCCGATCATACAAAGATAAAAAATGAACACAGCTTTATCAGTGGTAACATCCAATCGTTTGATTACTTAATCACAGATGTACTAGCGGATGAAGAAGAATTATTAGCGATACAAGATGCGGGTGTAAAAACAGTTACACTAAATGCATTATCACGTATCGAACGATAAGCAAACACTCCTACATACAAAAAACTCTGCCAGCGCAGAGTTTTTCTATGAACGGATATCTTCTATGGTTGTTACTTTTAAATTCTCATAACTTCCTTCTACTTCATATACAATTTCATCACTACAAAGTTCCACCACTTGTGCATCATCACTCGCAACAACACCTTCTCGCATTGCTTTTTCATAACTCTCTATAATGAGCTTGGTTTCAAATGCTTGTGGTGTTTGTGCTTGTCTAAGATTGCTTCTTTCAAACGTTTGAACCACTTTCCCATTCACTACTTCCTTAATGGTATCTTTTACAGGAACCATTAACAAACATGCTTTATGAACAGAGAGTTCATCTAAGATTCGTTTCAAACACTCTTGTGATAACCAAGGACGCGCACCATCATGAATCATAACATGTTCTTCTTTAACTTCCTTTAAACCGTTATATACAGATTCTTGACGTGTATCTCCACCAATGGTAAAGACGATGTCTTCTTGAGGAAATAGTTTCTTAAATACTTCCCTATCATCTTCACTTATCACTAGCACAATTTGTGTACACTGTGCATCTTTTAAGAAGATTGATACCGTTTTTTCAATAATGGTTTCTCCACTATCAAAGGTATACAAAAGTTTATTATATCCAAGACCCATACGGCTTCCACTACCTGCCGCAACTATCAATGCACTATACTTCATGCGTTTCCACCCTTTCCTATTTCTTGTTTCAAACGTTCTTCAAACTCACTCACTGGCATTGGTTTTGCGTAATAATACCCTTGCACATAATCACATCCGAAATCCTTTAACATATCGATATGTTCTTTTTTCTCGATTCCTTCCGCCAATGTATGAATACCTAGTTTCTTAGCCATTTCCATAACATTTTCCACAACAATCTTCGTACGTTCTTTATAAATATCATCCACAAAGAAATTACGATCGACTTTAATAACATCAACATCAATATTCTTTAACAATCCCAAAGAGGAATATCCATTCCCAAAGTCATCCATGGATACGCTAAATCCTGCATCGTGTGCTTGCGTTAAAACATGTACTAATAATCCTTCATTTTCAAAGAAGATAGTTTCCGTTAATTCCAATTCAATATACTTTCTTGGGACCTGATAACGATTCGTTATATCTACTAAATCCCCTATAAAATTCGCATTGTATAAGTGTAATCTTGAGAAGTTCACTGATATACATACGAGTGGTAATCCTTGTTGAGCCCAACTTTGTAGGATTTTGCATACATGTTCAAACATATATAAATCCAATTTGATGATAAAACCATTTTCTTCAAACAAAGGTATAAAGGAACCTGGAAATAATAGGCTTCCATCCCTTTGACGCCAACGAACCAGTGCTTCTCCCCCAGAAATAAGTTCATCCTTCAAACGATACTTCGGTTGTATGTGCACTTCAAACTCCTCATGTTCAAGTGCTTTCGCCATCGCTTCTTTGATTTCAATGCGATGTTTTGTTTCTACTCGTACGGCATCATCATAATAAAATTCAACAATATCACTATTTGCCACTAAGCTTTTTGATTGACGATGTGCATAATTCACTTTTTCATAGACACTAGAAATATCTTTTTCTTCGCTATCTACAATATAAACACCTGAATGGAAACGTATCAAATGATCAAAATCAGAGCCCATCAATCGATTAAAGTTATCTACGAATTTTTGACGAATCTCCGCTAGAAAATTCTCATGTTTATCTTGCATCATCACAATAAATTCATCTGCACTAATACGTGCATATGCTTCTTTATTCATATCCAAAATTTCATGTAATACATCAGAAATATTTTTTAATACGGCATCTCCTGTATGAAACCCCAAACGATCATTGATAAACTTAAAGTTTTCAATATCAAACTTCACACAGATATACGAAATAGTTTTGCGTTCATTCAATAAACGTTGCGCAATATACTTAAATGCATTAAGATTCGAACAACCCGTCAATTCATCTTCATATGCAATCTTCATAAGATTTTTTTGACTCTTACGATTCTGTAAAATAATGAATATGAGTAATAGAATAAATGTAATCGCAGTTAACACAACGATTCCTATATTTCTTATTACAATACGATCGGTATATCTAGTAATAACTGCTTTAGGTACCAAGGTAACTGCATACCAATCTTCAATTCCTATTTTAGAGTATGCACCAAGTCGTTCTACATCATTCCATGTATAAGAAACAAATCCTTCTTCATCATGCTTCATCTGTTCTTTGATGGCACTAACCTTTTCTTTTCCATCTTGTGAAGCATCAATTTCATCAAATAAATCTGTTAAATCAGATGATGAATCATTTACATCACTAGGGTATGCAATCGGAGATCCATCCTTCTTAATAACATAAGAGAATCCCTCTCCTACAAATGTCTTAGAACTCAATATTTCAATAAAATCATCATTACGATTGGTCGCAAATATAACTCCCGCTATTTCACCTTTTTGATAAAAAGGAACAGCATACACATTGATATAAGCCCCACCTACTTTATCTGTTAGGCGATCACTTACACTATCGTTTCCTTGAATAGCTTTGTTAAAGTATTCCCTATTCGCAATACTAAATTCTTGTCCATCGGTGGTAACCGCATTCCCTTGTAAATCTGCGTATCCCATACGTTTAAATGAAGAACGAGAACTTTCTGATTGTAATATATCAATCGCAAAATCAATTGAGAATTCATCTTCCTTACCAATTACATTAGATATAGCAGCTAACTTATCCAAATGTATTTGTACTGTTTTCTGCATAATACTTGCATTTTGAGAAGCAATTTCACTTAAGAAATTCTTGTTTAATGCACTCACATCTTCATTCGTACCATGGATGAAGTAAAAAGAACCTCCCACAATCGCTACTGCGGATATGGATATAAAAAGTATAAATGTAAGAATATTCTTTGATATTTTCTTTTTCAAGTTAACACCTCATATCTTCATATGTAATAAAAGAACGAATATATAGTTTATTTTACCATAGATTGTAATTCCTAGATAGAATTATGTTAAAATAATGACGTAGAAAAGAGGGATATCATGAAACATATTTTAAATGAATTTAAAACGTTTATCATGCGTGGGAATGTTCTTGACTTAGCGGTTGGTGTCATCATCGGTGGGGCATTTCAAAAAATCATAAGTTCTTTAGTGAATGATGTAATCATGCCTATTATCACCATGATTACTGGTGGCATTAATTTTACCAATTGGTTTATTGCGCTTGACGGAAATACTTACGCAACCATTGCAGAAGCACAAAAAGCAGGCGCATCCACTTTAAATTATGGTACCTTCCTAACAGAAGTCATTAACTTTTTAATCATGGCATTTGTTATCTTTGCGATGGTAAAGACTATGAACACGCTTGCCAGTCGTGTAAAAAAGGAGGAGGTTGTAGAAGCAGCACCAACCACAAAACAATGTGAATTTTGTAAAAGTGAAATCCCAATAGAGGCAACTCGTTGTCCATATTGTACATCTAAACTTGAAAAACAGGAATTGTAACGTTCGTTACAGTTCCTGTTTATTTATTCTTACGATGTTGTATATGATAACTACATTCCATCAACACTTCATTTGGCATAAACTTCGTTAGAAAATAAGATGCCTTCATTAAAACTCCTGGAATAATTAAAAGTTTTCGGTTCATCATACCCTCTAAAGCATCTTTCGCAACACGTTTGCTTTTTTTCCCACGCATCATAAACTTAACGTTCGCGACTTTATCAAACTCCGTTCTTACAGGTCCTGGACATAACACAGAAATAGAAACCATACTACCTTTTTTCTTAAGTTCTTTATGAATCCCCATACTCAATCGCAATACATAACTTTTGGTTGCGTAATAAGTCGCCATTAAAGGACCAGGCAAAAATGCCGCAGAAGAAGCTACATTCAAAATCATCCCTTTATCATTCTTCACAAAATCCTTCAGAAATAACTTAGTTAGAATATGAACCGCTTCTATATTGGTGCGAATCATCTGTAATTCTTTATCTAAATCGGTTGTATCAAATTCTCCAAAATCACCAAATCCAGCATTATTGATTAAAATATCCACACCATCATATTTCACTCGTTCATATACTGCACGACACTGCTGTTCCTTACTTAAATCCGCAACAATCACATCGACTTCAACGGATAATTCTTCTTTCAATTTCTGTAAACGATCTCCACGTCTTGCGACCAGCACAAGATCACATCCTCGTTTCGCTAACTCTTTCGCCATATCTCGGCCAATTCCACTACTTGCTCCTGTAATAAGTGCTTTCATTCATACACCTCCTAAATGATATATGGCAACACCATGGTTGCTAAACCTAAGAATAAGAAAAATCCCATAACATCGGTCACTGTAGTTACAAACACTGCACTTGCTAAGGCAGGGTCTACATGGAACTTTTCAAGAATAATCGGAATAAAATAACCCGCAAGATTCGCTAATATCATATTGAGTAACATCGCAATACCCGCAACCGCTCCAAAGATTGGATTGCTCTCCATTAACAATGCGCCTCCCGCAACCAATAATCCGATCACAAGTCCACTTAAAATCCCAACCGCAAACTCCTTAAACAAAATTCTCATCGCATTCTCTTTGGTCAAATCTCCCAAAGAAATTCCTCGAACAACAATGGTCAATGTTTGTGTTCCGGCATTACCACCCATACCCGTAATAATTGGCATAATGGTAGCTAACGCAACATATTGTGCAATGGTACTTTCAAACAAACTCACCGTTGCGGCTGCTAGTACAGCAGTAAATAAATTTACAATTAACCAAGGAATACGACTTTTAAAGGATTCTTGTGTTGTAGAATCTACACGTTCTTCTTTATTAACCCCACCTAAATGGTGAATATCTTCTGTATTCTCTTCTTGAATGATATCGATGATATCATCGAATTCTACAATCCCCAACATATGATTTTCATCATCCACAACAGGCATTAAGATGAACCCATACTTTTCAAATTTATGAGCAACTTCTTCTTGGTCCTCACTATAATGCAAAGTGATAACATTGGGATTGGTAATTTCCATCATCGGTGTATCAAAAGAACTTGTAACAATATCACGCAGAGAAACAACACCCTTCAATACATCTGTGTTATCCACAACATATAGATAATAGCTTGTCTCTCGATCGGTATTTTTCTGTAAATAATTTAACGTTTCTTTTACTGTATTTTTTGCGAAGATTTTGATGAACTCTGTTGTCATGATACCGCCGGCACTTTCAGGTTCAAAACTCATCAATTTTCGAACATCCAACTGATCTTCATAGTCCATTTTTTCAAGGACTTCTGCGACTTCGTCTTCTTCTAATTCTCCAATCAAATCTGTGATTTCATCACTCGACATTTCATCCAATATATTTTTTTGACGAGCATCAGATAGTTGTTTCAATAATTCATACTTATCTTCGTCATCTTCTTCTTCTACTACATCTGCTAAAACATCATCTGGCAAACGACCTAAAATTTTATCCGCATCTTCTTTATGCGCATGCAAAAGGTCCAAGATATCTGCAGGATGTATGGTATCAATGGTGTCCTTAATATCTTGCGCGCTTCCATGCAAAAACAAATCAAGCAATTCTTCTTTTGTAACTATTCTCTTCATATGGTCTCTCCTTTAATAGGAGGATCTAGCACATCGACGGTGGTAAATGATCCTCTTGTGTTTGATTCAATGATGTTTGTTTGGGTTCTGGATGCATATTTACCACCACACTTTCTTTTCCAATTGTACCACAAACCCATAGAAATGCCCATTGGAAACATTCATGACTTTCGAATGCATGCAGTTTCACTTAAAAGTCTATTTTATATACATATGCAAACTTAGTATGGATTTAAAATGATAAAAAATGTGTATCTTACTTTTATTGTTCAATCAATGGTTCTATATTTCATAGAATAAATTATCTTAATATACAAAAAAGGTAGTAAATCATCTATCATTTGATCATTTACTACCAATTTATGTTCTTTCACTTCTTGAGGTACAATATGACTTATCTTTTATGTTTATGTGCAGTTATAATGGTATAACTATGGGCATTGATCGTAAAAACATACTCTCCTAAAGTCGCATACCAATTCTTACCTTTTCTAATGACGTCACAAGACTCCTTGCTTATTTGTTGTTTACACCATGAAACTATATCCTCAACGCAAACATCTAAGTTTCTCTTGATTCGCTCTTCTCCCATTTCTGTAGTATGTATAGCATCCATTATCGCTAGTAAACTATCTTTTTCACTCATACCAATTCCCTCTCTTTATCTCATACCATTATATCTCAGATTAACCTTTCTGTATCACTGAATAAAAGATTTCCATAAAACAACAAGAAGCCCTTATCAGGACTCCTCGTAAATTTCATTTTAATTAAGCCTTTACTATTTTTTGTTTTAACTTCTTCGTTGCGGCTTCCAATGTTGGACTTGTTTCAATTGCTTCCATGATGGCAGTCTCTTCCATTGTTTTATTCCATTTCTTCAACATGCCTTGTACAACTGATACTTTCTCTTTTGGTTCTAAATCACGAAACATAAAAATTTCATCAAAGATCTCCACAAACGATTTTCCAAGAGCCCTTTCTATTTGTTCATATGGACGAGTTTCTTCATCAAATCGTAAAGAGTTATGTTTGGATATCGGAAAATCTCCTTGCATAATCATAATGGAATGACGTAAATCAATTTTATAAATATCTCGTTCAATATATCCTTTTTGAATCGACTGTCTTAAAAACTGTAACATTCCCTCATTAGCCATGTGTAAGTTGGTAATGGATATGATGGTATATGGATTTCTACGTAGCTTTGATAAATTGTGTTCGATATTCTTTTCAAATGATGCCATATCAAACAGCACAACATCTTCTTGGTTTAGATAGTTATGATTGAATATATCAATCAATGTATTCTTACCTACCCCATGATTTCCCAGGAAAAGCCACACTCCTAAAGGTCGGTTCGATATGACTCCTTGTTCAATCCATTCCAATTGATGAATTACCTTTCGTATAACATCCCTTTGTCCTACCATATTCTTTTCTAATTGATGTCTTAATTCATCCAAACGATTTCGAGATGCGATAGGTATCGCAGTTAATTTTTCAATAACATCTTTCACAATCTCTTCATCTATGAATTGTTTATGAGAACGTTTCGCTCCCACACAAGCCAAATCTAAAACATCAATGGCTTTGTCTGGGAATTTTCGTGCAGGAATATAATATTCACAATACTGTACAATCGTCGATATCATATCCTTTGGTATCTGTACCAAATGGAACTCTTCATATTCTTTTATTTTTGCCTTTAACATTTCTACAGTTTCTTCTTTGCTAGGCTCTTTGATTGTAATCACTTGAAAACGACGTTCCAATGCCCGATCTTTTTCAATGTATTTCTCATACTCTTCAATCGTTGTAGCGCCAATACATTTGATAATACCTCTTGCAAGATAAGGTTTCAAAACACTTGATACATCAATGGAACCTTCAGATTTTCCTGCTCCTATCATCTGATGAATCTCATCGATAAATAAGATGACATTAGGATATTTTTGTAATAGTTTGATAATATTTTGAAGCTTCTCTTCAAAATCTCCACGATACTTTGTGCCAGCTACCAAAGAGTTCAAATGCAATTCATATAAGATTGCATTTGCTAATGAAGGTACTTTTCCTTGTTGAATCATACCCGCTAATTTTTCTACTAATGCTGTTTTTCCAACTCCCGGTTCTCCAATTAACAAAGGATTTGCTTTATCCTTGCGCGATAAAATAGAGATCATGAAATTTAATTCATCATCTCTTCCTACAATATCTACATTACTACCACATACATTTAAATTACGTAGTTCTCCTAATTTATCAAGTTCATGCATAGAGCCATTCTCCAATTGCATCAATAAGATATCTTCATCAATATCATAACGATGAAGGATTTCTGTTGCCACACAGCTTGTCGTATGCAACAAAGCCAAAGACAAACATTCCACATCCATTTGCTTCGTTTGTTTTTGATTTGCTTTCATCATAGCACTTTCTAAAATACTATCCACTACTTGCGTGACTTGTATTTCTTCTACATTTTGATCCTTTAATCCAAACAACACCATAAGATCCTCTTTCAATTGAAAGTAGTACATCCCTTGTGAAGATAACATTTTGGATAAAGGCGTGCTGCTATCTTTTAATATCGCTAGCAGTAAGTGTTCACTGCCGATATAGTTGTTTCCCATGTCTTTAGCTTCTTGTTTTGCACAATCCATGATTGCGCTCACTTGTTTATTCATGCGATACTTCATATCATCACCATCCTTATCATTCCTCAGTATATGTTTTTCCAATGTCGCTTTTGTTAGTATAACCATTTTATTTCTGGATATTTCATAGATGGTTTGTTTTATGAAAAACATTTCGACGAAGTTGGACAAACATGTTTATGGTTTTGTACTTTCCATAAACCACCTTGTTCTTTCATAATATAGATTGCGAATATTCCCCGCGATACGACAACGATATAAAATCCCACATCCTCCTACTTCTGATACTGCTCTTTTTACATCTATAATGCGATCAATAGCATACTCTCTTCCATCTTCCCATACGATAGAAATTGGTGTAATCCCACCTTCTTTATCCACCTTCTGATATACACTTACATAACGTTTATATAATTTCATAAAGACCTCCTAGAAAAAGGAAACCGGATATACAATGTGATCTTCTTTAGGATTAAAATTTGTTAGCTTTTTATCCAACAACATGGCACATCGCTTTGCCTTAGAGAATCCAAATTTTATACGTATTCCATCAATGGTTTCTTCCAAACATTTTTGTTTATGGCGTTCTTCTTCACTCACAAAGAAATTCATTTGTCGATAAGTGCTATCCTTTTCGATTCCACTAATGGATACCCCAATGGTTCGAAGAGGTACTTGAAAGGTGTAATTTTCTTGTAGAAGTTCTATCACATGCGGCATGATTTCATTTGCTAAGTTGGTTGCCTGTGCTATCTTTCTTTGTCTATGAAAAGTAATAAGCTCCTTACTACGCAAAGATATACTAATAATATTCCCTGCTAGTCCCTGTTCTTTCAATCGTGAGGCGATGGATTCTACCAAAACATAATACACTAGCTTTGCCTCTTCAAATGTACAAACATCCTTAGGAGAAGTAACTGCGTTACCTACTGATTTTACTTGTTCCTTGTGGTTAGAGAGTGCTACTTCAGATACATCTTCTCCATTCGCAAACCACCAAATCCATTCCCCCATTTTCCCGAAATGATCCTTCATCCACCCTAGTGGCAATTGGGCAAGTTGTCCAATTGTCTCAATAGAATAATATTGTAACTTTTTCTTTGTGGCTCTTCCTACATAAAAGAGTTCTCCAACAGATAAACCCCAAACCTTTTCTTTATAGTTTTCTTTTGTGATTTCTGTTAACCCCATATGCTTATCCATATCAGAACCTAGCTTTGCGAATATTTTATTAAAGCTAACACCAATGGAAATTGTTAACCCAATTTCTTGATAAACTCTTGTTTGAATAAGTTTTGCGATTTCATACCCAGAGCCAAATAAAGGAAGAGATTCACTTACATCAACCCATGCCTCATCCAATCCATAAGATTCTACCTTATCACTATATTCATGATAGATATCTTTCACTCTATCTGTGTAATAAATGTATTCTTCATAATCTGGGTGAACAATGCGAAGATGTGGACATTTCGCATAGGCTTCCCGCAAGGATTCTCCTGTTGTAATATGAAATTTTTTTGCTTCATCATTTTTTGCCAATATAATTCCATGCCGTTCTTCTTCATGTCCTCCAACTGCCATGGGTACACCTCGTAACTGTGGAAATTTCATCTCTTCAATTTGTGCATAACAATGATTGATATCACAATGCAAAATAACTCGTTCGCCCATGTCGTTCACCTCTGAATTTATTATAATACTTTTGTTCCATATTTCAATAGTTTTTGGAACATTTGAATTATTTTCCATTTTGTGAAAAATGATCGTTCCATTATTGACAACATTCATATCTATGGTAAACTAACCATATAGTACTGGAGGATATGTTATGAACCTTAGTGAACTAATTACCTATTATCGCAAAATCAATGGAATGAGTTTAGAAGCCATTGGAGATGTCGTAGGTGTCGCGAAGTCTACCGTAAAACGATGGGAATCCGGAGAATCGAAAAATATACCAGATTCTAAATTAGAAAAGCTGTCGGAGTTATTTGGAATTGATGTGTTTACTTTTCTTAATGGACAAGTGAAACCTATTTTAGGATATGTGAAAGCTGGGTATGATTTATTTGCCAATGAGAATTTGTTAGGATATGAAGAAGTCACAAAGAAAGAGGCTTCACAAGGGGACTATTATTTAAAAGTACAAGGTGATTCTATGAATGGATCTCGTATCAATGATGGGGACTTGGTATATGTGAAGACTTGTCAGGATGTGGATAATGGGGATATTGCGGTAGTTTTATTAGATCAAAGTGAAGTCACGATTAAGAAAGTGCTTAAGAAAGAACATTCCTTAATCCTTATGGCGACCAATCCTGTATATGAACCTAAAGTTTTTAGTGAAGAAGATATGCAAGCCAATCGTATACAAATTATTGGTAAGGTGTTACACTCAAAAATTCAATTCTAATGCATAAGATGGAAAAGAATGGCAATCATGAACATAGGAGGAATGATCATGTACGCTATTCGAAGTACCAAAACCAACCGATGGTTTTCTGGAATCGATACACGTTTTGGGGAAGGAAGTTCACATCACTTGATTATGGATGATACCATACCAATGTTATTTAAGACAAAGGAACTTGCAAGAATTGAACTATTAAGTAATCATATGCATATTCGTAAATATGAGATTTTAGAAGTTGACTTACATATTGTCACAAATAAGCCAATCGTAGCGAATTATAATTCGATGGCAAATACAAATGGATAAGAAAGCATATGGACGATACAAGTCATGCTTTCTTTTTCTAACTAAAAAAAGCAGTAGAGTTTAAATCTACCGCTTAATCGTTACTGCCAATAACTTATATTTTTCTTTACAAATTGCTCAAATGTCTGTGGTTTCTTATTCATTACCTGTTCAAAAATTGGTGTTACTTTTTTTGCTGTTCCCAAACGTGTCATCATATACAACATCCCCATAACAGTACAATATTCTTTTTCCAATCCTCTTATTTCTATCCAATATTTTTTTGCAATAGATGGTTTAGGATTGGTATATATGATATCTCTGCCTAATTGTTTAGATAAGATTTTTGCAACTTCCCAATAATCAATTGCTTCTGAACCTGTTATTGAATAGCCTTTATTTTGGTGTGACTCAGGCTCACTTAAGACCTTTGCAGTGATTTCACCTATATCCTCAGCGTCTATGAAGCTAGTTAATGCTTTTTTTACTGGAACAACAATCCTGTTAAAATGCTTTATCTCAAAAGCATGAATACCACTGATGTTCTGCATAAAGAAGCTAGGACGTATATGGCAATAAGGTAATTTTGCTTGCTCGATATACTTCTCAATTTTATGGTGTGGTGGAACAGGGTTGTTTTCAACGCCAATCAAAGAAAGAAAGCTGATTAGTTTCATTCCTCCATGGTTTTTTAATACGTCAATAAATGGTTTTAAGTCATCTGGTTTACCTAAATGTGGTGGACGCATTATAAATACCCTGTCTACATCTTCCAAAGCATTGTTAAATGTTGTTGGATCTGTAAAATCGAAATGAACTACCTTCACTTTATCACCAAACATTTTGGTAAGCCTTTCTACACATGTCCCTGCTACGGTTACTTCTTGCCCATTTTCAAGGGCGTATTTTACCACGTATTTACCTACGTTCCCAGAAGCACCAGTTACTAAAATTCTACCCATTGTCTTTTCCTTCCGACAGAATATCATTTGCTGTTTCCAATAATGCTAACAAATCACTAAATTTCTCTTCACCCATTCGTTCTTTCAATATAGACATCATTTTAAAGTATTCTTCATACGTATCTTCTACAAGTTGAATAGCCTTATCCGTTGGAATGAGAAGAACACTACGTTTATCAGTTTCAGATTGTTTTTTCTCAATATAGCCACTTGCAGATAGAGAGGTTACCATATTCGTTGCCATTGATTTTGTAAAACGGAAAAATCGTGCTACTCCGATTGGTGTTTTTTCCTCTTCTGTTTTCACCAAATAAATCAACATTCCCATTTCACTGGAGCGAACGGGAAGTTCTCTTTTTATATTGATATTCATTCTACAAAAAAGAGAAATTTGCTCTGATGCTCTTATAAAATCATCCATAATTGTACTCCCATCCATATCTATAAAGTACACTCGATGTACTTTATTTAATAGTAGTACATCAAGTGTACTTTGTCAATGGGATTATAGTTACTTTTCTTACGAATGCCTTTTGTTTACAAAAAAGAAGTATATGTTAGCTAACACTTTTGTAAGTTGCTGAGATAAAACTTTTTTTTGAAGATTTCATACGTTATAATAAGACTAGGTGGTGATATCATGTATCGTATTATGGTAATTGAAGATAATGATAAAATACGTAATGAACTTAGTGATTTTTTAGGAAAGAATGGGTATCAAGCGCTTGCGCCTATTGATTTTGAACATATTCTTGACGTTGTAAAAGAAGAGAAACCAGATTTAATCTTGTTAGATTTGAACCTTCCTGTTGTGGATGGTCATTTTATCTGTCGTGAAATTAGAAAAGATAGTAATCTTCCTATCATTGTAGTCACAAGTCGTGATTCTGAAATGGATGAATTGATAAGTATGAACTTAGGAGCAGATGATTTTGTCACAAAACCTTATAATTTACAAATTTTATTAGCACGTATTTCACGTGTTTTACAAAGAGCGTATGAACATTCTAGTGGAAATGTTTTAAGTATCCATGATATACAATTGGATATTTCTAAGAGTACCTTATCCTATCGAGATAAACTTGCGGATTTAACAAAGAATGAACTTCGTATTATGCATTGTTTGTTTGAGAATAAGAACAAAATCGTATCTCGTAATGAGTTGATGCAACATATGTGGGATTGTGATCTGTTTGTGGATGATAATACCTTAACAGTAAACATCAATCGTTTGCGTAAGAAGTTGGAATATCTACAGTTAGATGATCTGATTGCGACAAAACGAGGATTGGGTTATATCATATATGAGGACTAGAGATTTCTTACGTGAGAAGTTTTATTATGTTCTCTTTACCTTATTTACAAGTACCGTTATCTTTATGTTTCTATATGCAGTTAGGACAAATTTCCAAGTCATTATCATTATTGAAATACTTATTTGGATTACCTTCTTTTGTAATATGTTTGTGGAATTTGGAAGAAGAAAATCCTTTTATACAAAGTTAGAAAGTATTCTTGAAGGGTTGGATAAGAAATATCTTTTAACGGAAGTGATAGAAGAACCTTTATTTATGGATGGGAAAATATTACATGATACGTTAAGAACTGTTGATAAATCAATGGCAGAGCATGTAAATACCTATCGTCTTAGTCAAAATGATTATAAAGATTATATTGAGATGTGGGTACATGAAGTAAAAACACCACTTGCGGCAGCGCAGTTGGTAATACAAAACAATCCAGGTCCAGCAAGTGAAAGCCTTGTGGAAGAGATTAATAAGATTGAGGATTTTGTCGATCAAGCTCTTTATTACGCAAGAAGTACGAATCCAGAAAAAGATTATATTATCAAAGATATCTCCTTACAAGAAAGTGTCAATAAAGTCATTCGTAAACATTCCAAGACGTTTATTTATAAAAAGATTCGAATGGAAATTGATGATATTGACGTACATGTGTATAGTGATGCGAAATGGTTAGAATTTATTTTGAATCAAATCATTGGCAATGCCCTAAAGTACACAAGTGAACAAACAGGAGTGCTTCATATTTATACTACAAAATCAGAAAATAATATTTCTTTACATATTCATGACAATGGAATAGGAATAGAGGAACACGATATCTCTCGTATTTTTGATAAAGGATTTACGGGTACAAATGGACGTACCAATGAAAAAGCAACAGGTATGGGATTATACCTTTGTAAGAGCTTATGTGATAAACTCTATCTTTCCATTGATGCTCAGTCCACACCATCAGTGGGGACAACCATTTGTATTACATTTCCTATTAGTAAACTTATGTTATTAAAATGAAAATGAAGACACTCGACAGTGCCTTCATTTTTTTATTTAGTGTATTATCGCTTTGTTTTTTTGTTGCATACTTGTTTGGTAGGTTGTTATCTTTTCATCATGGATCACACCACAGGAGATGATTTTACATTCCTTTAAGATTTCCTCTTTGCTTGTAATCAGTGCGTCCACGTAATCTGCAATCAAAGGCGAAATCGTTGAAGTTGCGCTGCGATAGTAAAGAGAAGGTGTATTATTTACTGCATATACCATAACACCATCCATTTCATAAAGTGGATCTTTGATTGTTGTGGAACGAGCGCCTTCAATTGCGCCATCCACATCATCACTGACATCAATTAACATAGCCTGTGGTTTCATATGTTGTAAATCCTTATGATACAGGATATGGTCTACTCTTGATGGGTCCCATAGTACTGCATTGATGACAATATCAAAATCACCTATCTCATCACGTAGTTCATGTTCCATTTGACGATTGAAGAATTTTACCTTGCCACCAAGGGATTGTATGATATAGTTCGCTCCCATCGCAGTATTTCCACGACCAATGATGGCGACTTGTTTTCCATATGCCAAGATACCAAGACATTGCAAAGCGTGCAATACTGCACTTTCTCCCGCAATGAAATTATTCTCCCAAAATAAATGACGGCCATTATGCGTAAGTTCTTCCCATGCATAACAAACAAACTTTTTATCCACTAATAAGGACGTAAGTTTAGGATCTTCTACTGCATGTATCCATCCAAATAATTGTGTATGTTCTTTTAAATCCTTTAAATATCTTGCTTCTCCAATTTTAGGATCACAAACAATATCGCAAGTAAGTACCTGTTTTCGAGATTCTACATGTACACCCGCCTTGTTGTAACATTCATCTTCTATGCCAAAATCTTTACCATAACCCTCTTCTATAAAAATTGAATCTTTATGTGTAATCTTCATAATATCTTCTGGCAAAATTGCCAAACGCTTTTCAAACAGTTTATCACTTTTCACAAAACCTATTGTCTTATTCATATATCAGTACACCCTTTCTTAATATCTAGAAATCAAGCGTTCTGTATGTTCTTATATTCGTTACGATACTACAGAACGTAAGTATTCAACGAACAATGACAGGGGAGGTTTTTGATGATCACTTCGATTATGAATCTGATAGTTCTCATATAACGCTAAGTATAAATGGGTGTTCTGCATCAAAAACACCTCCTTTTGTGATGAGTAGCGAATTGTATTGATCGCAACTATGGTCTCAGTATAACACTTCCCCTATCGTTATACAATTTTACATATCTCTATCTTCCATTCGTAAAGTTGATACAAATTGAACAAATTAAAAGATAATCAGTGATGAATGATTATCTTTTTCTATTTATCTAATAGCCTAAAGTATAAAAAAACTATCTAAACAATAAGTCACTATTTTCTAAAATTCTATCTATTACAGGATGCATAACTTCTGTGTCCAACATTTTGTGAATAGTGCTCACTTTATTACCAGTATCCTTGCTAGAAAGACCACAGTGATACATAATTTCATCAGATGTACCATAATCTAAAACGATATAGCGATCATGAAATTCTCTAATCCTTTTAACATATAAACTGGAATATTCTCTATTAAAATTGTCTACTTCTAGTTTATGTAATTTTGGTACACTTTTATTAGCAGTAAATATGGTAATATTCACGTTTCTTTTTTTATGCTTAAGTAAAGTTAAAGTGTCAATATCTACATAATTATCAATCAAAAAAATCGTGTGTTTTGCATGTTTATAGATGTTGATATATGCTTCATTCGCTTCAAACTTCTGTCCTTCTAAGAATGTTATTTCTTTGATCGGAGTATCATCTAAGAAGTTGTCCATTATTTTGTCTATATCTGTTTTAGTAACCATTATAGACTCAATGCCTGTAATTCTTTTATCTTGATCAATCATATGATTAGATAGTTTTAAAATTTCTTCATTACTTATTAGTTGTTGGTTTTCAACAATGTAGTGTTTCATTTTCTGAAAAGATCGCATGATATACATGCTCTGTTTTGTGGCAACTTTACCTTTCAATACTGTAGCTAGCATGTAAACACCAATTTCTGTGAAGACTCTTATTTTAGAAGTTCTTCCTCCTTTTTTACCTTTCGTTTGTATCGTGGTCGCAATTTGCGACTTCGATAATAGAGTCATTTCAGTGTTCGTCAATTCATACATAAAATCTTCTGGAAACTTTTCAATATTTCTAGTTACCTGTTCATTTAGGCGTTTTACTTCGTATCCATATAAGTTAGCTAAATCACAATCAAGCATAACTTGTTGTCCACGAATTACGTGTACTAAATCTTTGAACTCTTTATCATTTGTAATTATTTCATTCATCTAATTACCTCCCTTCAATATATATATACGATATAAAATGTCAAAATCCTAAATATCTTTAAATTTTTGCGAAATCACATAATGTGACTTCACGATTAAGAAAAAATCCCAAGAGGAACCTTTTGATTGCCTTACTACAACTATCTCTATATTCAATAAACTCTCTATTTATTACCATTATTTTCACTACCTTTCTATTTTTGTAGAATTTCGATATAAATTGGAGGGACAATAAGCATATGACAAAAGAAATATTCGCTATTATAATTACGCTTTTCATAGAATCATCCTTCCTTAATTTATACTAATATTTTCTTTATTTATAAATTATCAATAAGTATACTTTACAAATGGAAGATCTCTATAAAAGGTAAACATAGCTCTGTATTTTACCTTACAACAATGTAAGAACAATGATATATACATCTATGGAATAGGATTGTTTCCTCTATTAAACTTAAAGTATACAAATGAGGAGGATGTTTATGAAAACAATACTACATGTGGATAACATAGAAAAATATTATGGGAGTCGTGGAAATATCACAAAGGCTGTAGACAATATAAGCTTTCAAGTACAGGAAGGAGAATTTGTCGGTGTTATGGGACCAAGTGGTTCTGGTAAGACAACTTTATTAAACTGTATTTCTACCATTGATCGTGTGACGAGTGGACATATTTATATCAATGACCATGATATTACCGCATTGAAAAAGGATGATTTAAGTAAGTTTCGTCGTGATGAATTAGGATTTATCTTTCAGGATTTCAACTTGTTAGATACCTTAACGGCATATGAGAATATTGCTCTTGCCTTAACGATTCAAAAAGTAAAGAGTTCAGAAATTGATATGCGAGTAAAAGAAGCTGCCTATAAATTAGATATTATGGATACGTTAAACAAATATCCTTATCAATTATCTGGTGGACAAAAACAAAGAGTTGCTTCTGCACGTGCGTTGATTAGCAATCCTAGTATGATTTTGGCGGATGAACCAACAGGTGCTTTGGATTCAAAGTCAAGTCGTATGTTGTTGGAATCCATGGAACGCATGAATCGTGAATTCAAGGCGACCATTATGATGGTAACGCATGATGCCTTTACTGCTTCTTATGCACATCGTATCTTATTTATTAAGGATGGAAAAATATTTAATGAAATCGTACGTGGAAATGATTCTCGAAAAGACTTCTTTAATAAAATATTGGAAGTTGTTACTTTATTAGGAGGTGACACGAGCAATGTACTTTAAACTTGCGCTTAAAAACGTTAAAAAGAGTTTTAGAGATTTCCTTATTTACTTTCTAACGTTAGCCTTCGCGGTATGTTTGTTTTATACCTTTAACTCGTTTCAAAGCCAACAGGCTGTTATGGAAATGAACGATAGACAGAGTGTGCTTGTAGAACAATTATCCGTTTTAATGAGCGCTTTATCGGTATTTGTTGCGATTATCTTAGCGTTCTTAATTCTATATGCGAACAATTTCTTAATCAAACGTAGAAAGAAGGAATTTGGTTTATATACTTTATTAGGTATGCCTAAGTTTCTAATATCAAAGATTTTAATCTATGAAACATTTATTATCGGAGTTAGTTCCTTACTTGTTGGGATGGGGCTAGGAATACTATTATCCCAAGCGTTAACCGTAGTAACAGCAGGTTTGTTTGAAGTTACTCTTCATTATTCCTTTGTGTTCTCCTTATACGCAACACTTGTCACAATCATATCTTTTGGTGTAATCTTCATCATTTCAATGTTGTTGAATAGTTTCCTATTAAGTCGCTATAAGTTGATTGATCTTATTCATGCGGATCAAAAGAATGAATCTCTTAAGATTAAAAAAGTTTGGTTAAATGCGATTTTCTTCATTCTTTCAATTCTTAGTTTAGGGTTTGCATACTATATTTCTTTAGATAAGGGTGCGGAAGCTTTAAATTATTTGATTCCGATTATCATCGCTGGATGTATTGGTACTTTCTTATTCTTCCTATCTTTAGCTGGGTTCTTATTAACCATTACGCGTTCTTGTAAACGTGTATACTTTAAGAATTTGAACTGCTTTATTTTGAGACAAATCAATTCTAATATCAATAGCAATTTCCTTTCTATGAGTTTTGTATGTATTATGTTGTTACTAAGTATTGGTGCGTTATCAACAGGATTGAGTTTGAACTCTACCATCAATGAAACAATCAAATTATCTACGCCTTATGACTATACGTATGTAGTGGAATATTATACGGCGTATTCACCAGATAAAAACAACAATCTTCCACTGAACGCAGAAAGTTTACTAGAAGATTTGCAGATTGATAAACAATATATCAAAGAGGAAAACATAGAAAAATCATATGTGGCAGATATTCGTTTAAATGATCCAAGCATCATCGATCATATACAAGATGAATTCTTTAAATCTCAAATGGCAACTAGAAACAATACAAGAATACGTGCCATTCCATTATCGGTATATAATCAAGAACTATGTGTTCGAGGATACGATCCAATTTCTTTAAATAAAGATGAAATCTTCATCTTTACAAATACAGAAATGATGAAGCCAATTGTACAAGATGTAATTGATGCCAAACCAGAAATAACATTGTTTGGTAAAACATTAAAGACTGCCAATGATTCTTATGATGGAATTCCAATTGGCACTACTGCAGCAATCAATAACGATATGTTAGCACTTGTTGTCGATGATTCTAACATTCCTAAAGATACAGAAGTCTTTGATATCTATTGGAATGTGAATCATAGTGATTCTATAAGTGATGAAGACTTTGCGAACATGGTAGAGAAACAGGTTCTAAAGGTAAACGAAACGTTAGATGAAGACATCTTTTTCCAAATTGTTGGCTGTATGAACACAAAAGATGATGTATATTCATCTAGCAAAGGGTTGAGCGTTATCTTGACTTACATTGGAATCTATTTAGGTATTGTCTTTATGATTGCCAGTGCAGTAATTTTAGCTCTTCAACAACTTTCACAAGCAAGTGACAACAAAAGACGTTATACCATTTTATCTAAAATTGGTGTTGATAAACGTATGATGAATCGTTCTATCTTTTCTCAAATTGGTATTTACTTCTTATGTCCTTTGGTACTAGCCATTGTGCATAGTATCGTAGGAATCAAAGTTGTAAGTTATGTAGTGGTCATGATGGGTAGAGCAGATATATTCTTATCCTCTATTGTTACTGGAGGGATCATACTCGTTATCTATGGATCCTATTTCCTTGTGACCTATGTTGGTTATAAAAACATTATCAAAACTAAAAGTATTCTATAAGATGTCAAAGCTAGCTATTTGACATCTTTTTTCTATACGATATGTGCTACAATAATTTTATAACTTACAACAATGTAAGGGTATTGTTATACAGTTCCATGGCTACCAATCTTGAAATGCCTTAAACTATAGGTGAGCGATGGAGGTGTGTATATATGAAACGATTATGGATATATCGCTTTGAACTGTGTATTGCTACATCTGGGCTTTTACTATTAGCCAGTGTGTTCTTTCCAACTAGCTTACCCGCAGGATTCTATGTGTGTATGTTGATCCTGTTTCTCATATCCATCGTATTGCTGAAACTTTCCGCAATAAACGAACATTTAAAAAACAAAATTAGAAAGGGAGGGTTTTTATGAAACCAGTATTACGTGTAGAAAATATAGAAAAATATTATGGAAGCCGTGGGAATATTACAAAGGCGGTAGATAGCATTAGCTTCAAAGTCCATGAGGGAGAATTTGTTGGAGTTATGGGACCAAGTGGTTCTGGTAAAACAACATTACTTAATTGCATCTCTACTATTGATAATGTAACGAGTGGACACATTTATATCAACGATAAAGATATCACCGCATTGAAAAAAGATGCGTTAAGTAAATTTCGTAGAGATGAATTAGGATTTATCTTTCAAGATTTTAACTTATTAGATACCTTAACTGCATATGAAAATATTGCTCTTGCCTTAACCATTCAAAAGGTAAAAAGTTCAGATATTGACAAGCGTGTGAAAGAAGTCGCAACCAAACTAGATATCCTAGATACATTACAAAAATACCCATACCAATTATCTGGTGGACAAAAACAAAGAGTTGCTTCTGCACGAGCTTTGATTACCAATCCTAGTATGATCCTTGCAGATGAACCAACAGGTGCATTAGATTCTAAATCTAGTCGTATGTTATTGGATTCTATGGAACGTATGAATCGCGATTACAACGCGACTATTATGATGGTAACACATGATGCCTTTACTGCTTCTTATGCACACCGTATCTTATTTATTAAGGATGGAAAAATCTTTAATGAAATTATACGTGGAAATGATTCTCGCAAAGACTTCTTCAATAAAATATTAGAAGTTGTGACCTTACTTGGAGGTGACACGAGCAATGTACTTTAAACTCGCGCTAAAGAACGTTCGCAAGAGTTTTAAAGACTTCCTCATTTACTTCTTAACGTTAGCGTTCTCTGTTTGTTTATTTTATACTTTTAATTCCTTTCAAGCACAACAAGCAGTTATGGAAATGAGTCAAACCCAATTAGAAATTATCGAAATGTTAACGATGTTAATGACCATTCTTTCTGTGTTTGTCGCCATTGTTCTTGCGTTCTTGATTTTATATGCGAATAATTTCTTAATTAAGCGCAGAAAAAAAGAACTTGGTATTTATACGCTATTGGGTATGCCAAAACGCAAAATATCCAAAATTCTTGTATATGAAACATTTGTCATTGGTTTAACATCTTTGGTTATTGGGATGTTATTAGGACTCTTATTATCCCAAATACTTACCGCAGTATCTGCTAGTTTATTTGATGTAACCCTGAACTATCGATTTGTGTTCTCTCCAAGTGCAACCATTGTTACATTATTGGCATTTGGTGGAATCTTCCTACTTACGATGCTTTTTAATACCTTTGTATTAAATCGCTATAAATTGATTGATTTGATTCATGCAGATCGTAAAAATGATGAATTAAAAATTAAAAAAGTATGGGTATCCATCATCGTATTTATAATCTCCTTGGTATGTTTAGGTGGAGCTTACTACTTTTCTATGAAAGATGCTTTTACCGCATTTATGAATTTATTACCGATTATCATTGCTGGAAGTGTTGGTACGGTACTATTCTTCCTATCTCTTGCGGGATTCTTATTAACCGTTATAAAATCAAGCAAGAAAGTATACTTTAAAAACTTGAACTGTTTTATTCTAAGACAAATCAATTCCAACATTAACTCAAACTTCATTTCTATGAGTATCGTGTGTATTATGTTGTTGTTAAGTATTGGAGCGTTATCTACGGGCTTATCTTTAAATAGTACCATCAATCTAGCACTACGTAACTCGACACCTTATGATATCACATACACAGCATTTCAATACAATCAGTATGCGAATGAAAAACCTGTGAATATGCCAGATAACACTGGTGAATTGTTAGCGAACTTACCTATTGATAAAAGTTTAATCAAATCTGAATTCTTAACAAAGAAATACAAATCTGATGTGAATTTCAAAGATCCAGCAATCATGGATTGTTTAAGCGATAACTACAAAAGTATGATCTATGAAGAGGGTGATGTATCTATACCTGTCTTCTCTTTAAGTTCTTATAATCAAGAGTTAAAGGCAAGAGATTACGATACCATCAAGCTATCTGATAACGAAGTATATCTATTTTCTAACTCGGAAATGCTTGCGGATGGAGTACAATCGATACTTGATGCAAAACCAACCATACAGTTATTTGGACATGACTTGAAAATTTCCAATGATGACTATATGGCGATTCCAATTGGTACTACAACCTCTGTAAACACAGAAACATTAGCATTGGTTGTAAAGGATGAGTTTATCCCCGAAGACACACAGGTATTAAATTATTATTGGAGCGCAAACCACGTAGATTCTATAAGTGACGCTGCGTTTGCGGAAGAATTACGTAATGCACTTTTCCAAATAAATGAATCCTTACCTGAAGAACAATTTTTACAAACGATCGACTTTTTCTACCCTACAAAAGATGAAGTCTACATCAACAGCAAAGGTTTAAGTGTTGTGTTTACGTATATTGGTATTTATTTAGGTATTGTATTTATGATCGCAAGTGCAGTGATCTTAGCACTTCAACAGTTATCACAAGCAAGTGATAACAAGAAACGTTATATGATACTTACAAAAATTGGTACTGATAAACGTATGATGAATCGTTCTATTCTAATGCAAATTGCGATTTACTTTATGTTGCCGTTACTCTTAGCCCTAGTGCATAGTTATGTAGGAATACATGTCGTCAATGTCATGGTTATGAGCTTTGGTAAAACAGATATTATGATGTCCTCTCTTACAACAGCGGGAGTTATCATAGCGATCTATGGTTCTTATTTCCTTGTCACATATATGGGATATAAAAATATTATTAAGAGTTAAATAGGATTAGCTATTAATTTAAAATGCACGTAATGAATCAGATGAACCGTTGATTATGTGCATTTTTTATACTACTTTTATTACAAACCTTTCACGCTTTGATACAAAAAAGCTACTCTCTAGGAGTAACTTTTTAATTTAAAGGCATCAAACGCTAAGTTGCGATGTTAACACATAACATTTACCTAGAAAATGGCGCTTTACTTAGACTTACCTTTGATACCTGTATTATATAGTATGCCAGTAAATCTGTCAACTATGATGATTTACACCACTAGTTGTTCTCATTCGAAAATGATAATGTCTCAATGTATCAATATTGAAAATGTCCCAATGTAATTTAATAAAAGTATATAATATCTCCTTAAGGGAGGTCATTATGAGAAAGGTTGAATTAAGAATGAA